>DATITT010000419.1:0-7643 GCA_035467435.1 Arthrobacter sp.
GTGCCGCGCTCGAGGGGCGCACCGCCGTCGTGATTGCCCACCGGCTCTCGACGGTCCGGGCTGCCGACGCCATCCTGGTGGTGGAGGACGGCAGGATCGTGGAGCGCGGAACGCACAGCGAGCTGCTGGCCGCCGGGGGCCGCTACGCGGAGCTGTACCGGACCCAGTTTGCCGAGGCCAGCGCCGTGGCGGAAGAGGCCGTTCCCGGGGCCTAGCTGGCTATAGGTCCCACAGGGCGGGCAGGACATGGTCGGTGAGCAGCGGGGCGAGATCGTCGGGAAGCTCCGCAGCCAGGTCCAGCCAGCGGATCTCGGCGATCTCCGCCGAGGGACGGGCATTCCACACCCCCGGGGCCGTGAACACCGTGGCCCGGATCTGCGTCGCGGCCTCATTGGCGGCGTCCGCGAACCAGACGCCCAGCAGCACCAGCTCGTCGGCCGGGAGCACTATCCCGACTTCTTCCGCCAGCTCCCGCGCGGCCGTCTGCGCGGCCGTCTCACCCGACTCGGGCTTGCCGCCGGGGTGCATGAACTTGTCCGTGCCCCGTTTGCGCACGGTCAGGAGGCGTCCTGCCGCGTCGAAGACACAGACCGCGGAGACCACAATGAGCGGGTTCATGCCGCGGCGTCCGTGCTGCGGCGCAGGACCGAGGTCAGCAGCTGGTCCTTGGCCGGGCCGGTGACATCCCACTGGTAGCGGAATTCGTCCGGGCCCGTTCTGGTGTAGTTCACGCGGTAAGTGTCCGGGTCGCACCAGTGCTGGTCCTGGCTGCTCCGCGGGCCGAAGCCCATGCGGTGGAAAGGCCGGCCGTCGAGGAAGAACATGTCCATCGTGTCCGGTGCGCCCGTGGGCCGGAGCAGATACTCCCGGCTGGCCGGCCCGGTGAACGGTGTCCCGGCCGGTCCGCCGGGGACGGATGACCAGGAGACGGTGCCCTCCTCTCGGAAGCGGAGGCCGCCGTCGTCGTCCGTTGCGGTGAAGCGGACGACGCCGATGAAGGTCCCGCGGGTGCCGGCGGACCTGTCCAGCAGGGTTCGTTCCACGGCCCAGTCGCCCAGCAGGTAGGCGCGGAGATCGAAGGCCGGAGCCACGTCCGGGGACTGGGGGTTCAAGTGCCCTCGATTGGAATCGAACCAACGACACCGGCTTTAGGAGAGCCGTGCTCTATCCACTGAGCTACGAGGGCGGGCGTCCGCGCTGGTCGGCCGCAGGCCGGCCCGTTCGGACACGGTTATAAGCATACAAGGTGAGGGACCGTACTACGCTCTTGGCATGACCGCCGCAGCCGACCCGCCGTCCCGGAACATCATCTACATCCCTGCCCTGCCGTCCACCCGGTTCTACGCCGGCGCGCTGGCGCTGCTCAGCGTGCTGCAGTTTTTCGTGGCCGAGGAGGCCGTGATCGGCGCCTGGGCGGGGCAGCAACCGTACAGCCGCCGGACCGGGTACATCAGCGACCTGGGCGCCGTGGGCTGCGGGGTTTTCGAAGGCCGCGACGTCTGCTCGCCGGCGCACGTGCTGATGAACGCCTCGTTTGTGGTCCAGGGCATCGGCATGATGGTCGGCGCGCTGCTGCTCAGTTCGGCGCTGTTGTGCACGGCGGCACGGCCGGGCGCGCGTTTCACACTGGCGCCGGCCAGCCGCGCCACCTGGGCGGCTGCCATCGCCGCGCGCGCCCTCACCGCCCTCGCCGGTGCCGGGACCGTCGTGGTCGGGCTGGTCCCCGAGGACGCAGGCTTCGCGGGGCACGTGGCGGGAGCCGTCACGTACTTCGCCGCCGGCGGGCTGGCGCTGGTGCTGCTGGGCTGGCTCTGGCTCCGGCAGACACCGCTGAGCTGGCTCATCCTGGCCGGCGGCCTGGTGTCCCTCGGGGCCCTCACCGCCGGCGGGGTGACCGGGATGGACGTGCCGGAGCCCGGCACCCTGGAGCGGCTGATGGGCTACCCCATCACGATCGGCATGGCCGCGGTGGGCGTGGTCGTCGCCCAGCGGGTGGGGAGGGAGCGTGCGGTCCTGAGGGCCGCGCGCGCCGGCGGGGCCGCTCGCCGCTCGCCGCAGGGGTCCTGATCTGATGGGCGCCGCGGTCCGGCGGCCGGTGCCCCGGCCGGAACGTCCACCTGCAACTTCCCTGCCATGGCTTCCAGCTGGACGGTGGGAAGGGGGCCGCCCTACGGGGACGGCGTCGGCTTCGGCGTTGCCGTCGCCAGCAGCTTCAGCAGCTCCTCATCGCGCAGCTTGGCCCACGGCGATTCCGGTGCGCCCTGCATGGCAGCCTCGGGGCTGTCCGTCTGGGTCCACCACTTGGCTTCGTAGACCCGGCCCTCGAAGAGCACACGGTCGCCCTTGCGGTAGACCGCGGCCGGATCCCACTGCGGGGCGGTACCGGCGGGGGCGGTGAGCTGGGGGGTCGGCCTGTCGCCGGGCAGTACGGGGCCGATGATGCGCCACGGCGTTGCGGCGCCCTGGCGTACAGGATCGTCCGGGGAGTCTGCCCGGGTCCACCATTTGGCTTCATAGACATTGGAGTGCCAGACGATCCGCTCGCCGGTGGTGTACGCCGTGGCTTCGCTCCAAATCGGATACGGGCTGGTGGACGGATCATCGGCAACGGCAGGGGCCCGCGTGGGCTGCGCCGAGGCTGCCGGGGCAGCGGGGCCGCTGGCACCTGTGACGCCAGCGCCAAGGATCGTGGCGAAAGTGGCCCCGCCCTGTTCCACGCCGCTGCAGCCGTCGGAAACCTGCTCGACGTCGGGGTAGTTGGGGCTGCAGGTCCGGTCACGGTTCAGTGACCACATGGACAAGCGGCCGACGCCCTTGGCGCTCGCGTATCCGCTGAGTTCCTCCGCGTCCTTGAGCGTGAAGATTTCACCGGCAATGTCGTTCTGGCCGATCATCGGGGTCAGCCCGATCTTGCGCCACACGGTCTCGCTGCCCAGCTCGCTGCCGGCGGCCCGGTACAGGTCCGTGAGCTGCCGGTGGGTGGCCTCAGCGGCCGAGACGGCATTCCCGTACATGGAACGGTCCAGGAGCCGGCTTCCGCCATAGTCCATGGTCATGATGTTCACCCCGGCGAGGTCGGTCCCCGCGGCGATCATCCGGCGCACGGCGTCGCTGCCCGCCGTCGTCAGACCGTTGGGGTCGGCCGGCAGGGTCAGCCAGACATCGAGATCCTTGCCGCTCGAGCGGCGGTCCTGCTGGAGCGCCGTGACGGCCGCCGCGCGCCGGTCCAGGGAGGCGACGTCGCTGAGGGCGCCACCTTCGATGTCCAGATCGATGCTGCTGACGTTGTACCGGTCCACCACGGCGCGGTACGCGCCCTCAAGCTTGTCCACATCGGTGCAACCGATGGCCAGTTCATTGTTGATCAGGCCGCCAAAGGAGACCGAGACTGTCCCGCCCAGCTGCTGGAGGCGGGCGACCCGCCGATCCAGGTCCAGGGCCGACCCGGCCTCGTCGAGGGAGTAGTGGGCACCCCAACTCGGGGAGCAGGCATCGCCGGCGTCGGCCACGATGAAGGACAGCTGGACTTTTTCTGCTTCCTTGGAGACCGGGTCTTCAAAGGCGTAGCGGGGAGTCGCCGTAACGTCCACATATCCGGAAAAAATCGAGGGAATCGCCTCGGCTGCCCTCACGTCCTTGAAATTGCCCCACGCGGCAACGCCTCCGGCGGTGACGGCCACAACGAGTCCGGTTAGAACGCCCAGCCGGGCGAGCGATAATTTGCGGCCTGGGAATCTTGCGGACACAGGGCCCCCTTATGTCTTTTAGTAAACCGCCGGGCATACGCCGGCGATCGGGATCAGTGTTCTATATTCCGGGGTGTCTGATGTCCGGCAACGGTTCGACCTTGCATTAGCATAAGGGCACTCACTGGAACTTTCCGGTGCGCCGGGCGCTGTTTGACATTCGTGCACGGCAAAACACCGACTTGGCAGTCTATGGGGACCAATGTCTGATCAGCTAGTCTTACCGCGACCTGACGCAGAAAGCGTCTCCACGGAGCAAAAAGGCGCGATGCGCCGCCGTCAGTGGGGGGCTGAAAGGCGGTCCGAGCCGCTTTCGATCGTTCACCCACGGCCGTCGCGCCGGAAAATAATCCTCGGCCGCCTGGGCATTCTCACCACACTCCTCGCCTGGGTCACCTACGTCATTTCAACAATCCTGCGGGAGCTGGCCAACAACCCGAATGCCGGGTTCCGGTTCCAATTTGAGACGGTCTCGTATCTGATTGTCGTAACATTCCTGACATTTTCGGCGCTAATGTACCTGATGGCCCGCCAGGGTGCCCTTTATCGGTTCAGGGATCATTCACGGGTTCCGCGCGGCGAATTGGACCGGCACTTCGCTGAATATTCCGAAGGCATTACGGTGTTGGTGCCCTCCTACGCCGAAGAGCCCCAAGTGGTGCGGGCCACGCTTTGGTCAGCCGCATTGCAGGAATTCCCCGATCTCAAAGTTGTCCTGCTTGTGGACGATCCGCCCCATCCCAAAGACCCCGGGGATCTAGCCAAGCTGGAAAAGACCCGTGCCCTGACGGCAGAAATTTCTGCTGCGATGAGCGTCCCGGCGGCACGATTCAACGCCGCTCTGGCGGACTTCCGTCGCCGCGCAAAGACGGACGCTTCGAACGAACCTGCCGAGCTGGCGCTGCTGATCGCCGAGTACGAGGCAGCCGCCGACTGGCTGGAGGCTATGGCAGCCGGCGAGCAGGTCGACGACCACGTCGACGAGTTCTTTGTGGACCTCGTCCTGATGGGCCTGGCCCGCGAACTGCGGCTAGTCCTCGTCGGCCTGAACGCGGCCCTGGCCCAGCAATCCTCGCCCTCCTGGTCCCGGCGCGAAGAGCTGTACCTGCGCCTGACCTGGATCTTCAACGTCGCCACTGAGACGTTCGAGCGTAAGAAGTTCGCGAGCCTTTCCCACGAGGCCAATAAGGCGATGAACCTCAATGCCTATATCTCCCTGATGGGACATTCATGGCGGGAAGAGACCACCGCCGACGGCGTGGTCCTCCGCAAGGTCCAGGGCGGCGAGGAACTTGAAAGCAAGGACCGGATCCTGGACTTCCCGGACACCACCTATCTTCTGACTCTCGATGCCGACTCGCTTCTTCTGCGCGACTACTGCCTCCGTCTGGTGTACTTCCTCGAATCGGCAGGCAACGAACAGGTCGCCGTGACCCAGACGCCGTACTCATCCTTCCGCGGAGCTCCCACCCGGATCGAACGCGTCGCGGGGGCAACAACGGACCTGCAGCACATCCTCCACCAGGGAATGACCTACTTCGGAGCCACTTTCTGGGTCGGTGCGAACGCCGTCATCCGGAAGCGCGCCCTCGAGGACATTGTGGAGGTGGAGACCAGCGGCGCCTTCGAAATCCGAACGTACATCCAGGACCGCACGGTCATCGAGGACACAGAGTCCAGCATCGACCTCGGCCAGCACGGCTGGACCCTGGTGAATTACCCGGAGCGCCTCAGCTACAGCGCCACGCCACCGGACTTCGGCTCCCTGGTTGTCCAGCGCCGCCGCTGGGCCAATGGAGGGCTCCTGATCCTGCCCAAGCTGTGGGTCCAGCTGCTCCAGAGCCGGTCCGACCGCCGCAAGATCCTGTTCCGGGAAGTCCTCTTGCGAGTGAACTACATGGCGTCCATCGCCTGGGCGAGCTTCGGGCTGCTTTTTCTGCTTGCCTACCCCTACGACAGCCGGCTGCTGAGCCCCGTTGTTTTCCTCGCCGCCCTGCCCTACTTTTTGGCCATGGGCAGCGACCTGCGAGACTGCGGACACCGCTTCAGTGACATCCTGAGGATCTACGGCTTCAACCTGGTCCTGCTTCCTGTGAACATTGCCGGTGTGCTCAAGTCGCTGCAGCAGGCCGTCACGGGCGACAAGATTCCGTTTGCCCGGACCCCCAAGGTGAAGGACCGCACGGCAGCCCCGGCCATTTATGTCCTGACCCCCTACGCGATTGTTGCGTTCTCCCTGCTGACCGTCTGGCGCGACGCCCAACTGGGGAACTGGGGCAATGTGGCATTCGCCTCGCTGAACGCCATCTTGGCCGCCGGGGCAATCCGGGCGTACATCGGCGTGGTCAACTCAGTGGTGGATGTGTTCCTCGGTATGGTCAACTGGCTGTATGTCAGTCCGCGGCCGAAAAAAGTGAAGGAGAGCCTCGTGGTTGAGAAGACAGCCGAGGAGGTCGACTGGGAGACCATTCTCTACCATGGCGACCGACGGCTGAACCGGGATCTCCGCGGGTCTAGCGACCGCCGTCGTCGAATTGCCATCCGTTGAGCATCGACGCCTTGGCCGGGCCCGATGAGCTGATGCCCGAGGAAGCCCTGGGATCCGTTTTGTCTCCGTTGACGACGCCGGCAAGCGCCCCGATCGGTGTCCGCCTGCGTGACGCAGGCATCATCGAAGTCGTGCTCCCCGCCAACGAGGAAATCGAGGGTCCCGAGGCCCGCATGGCCGGAGTGGCGGTCCGCGCCCTGGCTAGCGGCCGGCGCATGCCGGTGCTGCTGGTCATTACGGGGGTGGTGGGCGTCAGCGTAGAGGCGCGGCACGTCTACGCGACCTCGATCGCGGCGTCCGCATTTGCGCTCGTCGGGGAAAGTCCCGTCGATCGCGTGATCGCGCACTACCTGTTGCGGTCGAGGACCGAGACAATCCCGGCGCAGTTCTTCCTGTCCGAGGCTGAGGCTATCGACTGGTTGGGGCGCTATGCGAGTGAAGACTGATCCGCCCGACCCCAGGCTGCACGCCCTCGTCGAAGGCATCGTCCGAATCGCTGGCGGTGACCTGACCACCAGGATTCCGCACTCCGGTGCCAGGGACGACGTCGCCGCGGTCATCGCCGGGATTAACCTGATGGCCGATGACCTGCAGACCATTTACCAGGAACTTGAGGAACGCGTCGAAAGCCGAACGGCGATGCTGCGCGAAGCCCAGGTCGAGCTCGAACGGATGGCGCTGACCGATCCGCTGACCCAGCTTGCCAACAGGACGGCGCTCAACTCGGTCCTGAACCACGCCCTCGCGGAGACGTCCCGGGGTGAGATGCCCCCTGCGCTGCTGGTTCTGGATCTCGATTCGTTCAAAGGCATCAACGACACCCTGGGACACAGCGCCGGAGACGACGTCCTCCGGGTGATCTCGCGGCGGCTCCAGGCTGCCGTCCGCGAGACGGACACGGTTGCCCGGCTCGGCGGCGATGAATTCGCCGTCATGCTGCCAAAGTCCAACCTGGTCCGGGCCCGGCGGGTCGCCAACAGGATCCTCAAAGCCCTCGGCGAGAGCCTGGAAATCGGGGACCTGCGCGTTACCTGCGGCGCCAGCATCGGACTTCGGGTCGCCGAACCCGGGCAGTCTGTCGACGAACTGGTTATGGAAGCAGACACCGCGATGTACGCGGCCAAGGCTCAGCCGCACAGCAGCATCAAGGTGTTCGAACCAGCTCTGCTCTATGCCCGCCGGCTGCAGAGCGTCCTGATCACCGAACTGCGCGAGGCGATCCGGCAGGACCAGCTCACCCTGCACTACCAGCCGGTGGTGGAACTTGAAACCGGCAGGATTGAAGGCGTTGAGGCGTTGGTGCGCTGGAACCACCCCGAGCGCGGCCTCCTGATGCCCGATTCGTTCAT
>DATITT010000420.1:0-2198 GCA_035467435.1 Arthrobacter sp.
CGCTGGTCTGTTCGAGGCGAGCTGCGAGCAGATGTTCATAGAGGTCGGCCATCTCGGTTCCGGTGAGGGCCTGGTTGGCGGTCGGCAGGCCCAGGCGGCCTGCGATGGCCATTGCCGTCACGGGATGGTCGCCGGTGACCATCATGACCTTGATGCCTGCCCGGCGACACTGCTCCACGGCTGCGGCTACGCCCGCCCGCGGAGGGGCAGTCATCCCTTCCATGCCCAGGAACGTCAGGCCGGACGGTGGCGGCAGCGGCACCGGGAGTCCCTCGTCCTCGGACAGAACGCGGGTCCCGGCGGCTATGACACGCAGGCCGTCCCGGCCCATCGCCTCGTTAGCTGCATGGACCTGCGTCTCGTCCAGGGGCAGGGTGCCGTCGGGTCCTGCCATGTCAACGGCGGCATCCAGCACCGCTTCCGGGGACCCCTTCACGTACAGGGTCCGACGCCCGCCGGCGTCCTGCTGGACGGTCTGCGAATACCGCAGGTGGGGTTCATAGGGTTGGTGGGCAGGCGGTTCAGCGGTGCGTTCGTCCTCGCTGATGGCGGCCCGGACGACGGCGGTCCTCGCCATCGCAGCGTCGACCGCGTCGCCGGAGTACTCGAGGTCCTCGTCCTCGGCGGAGAGCGTTGCCTCGTTGGTCAGCGCGCCGGCGCGCAGAACGGCCCGCACCAGGGGGGGGTCCGTTGCGCCGCCGTCGTCGTCCCCGTCGGAGATGTCCAGGGTCCCGGCGGTGGTCCAGATTCTCTCCACGGTCAGCCGGTTTTCGGTGAGCGTCCCGGTCTTGTCCGAGCCAATGACATTGGTGGACCCCAGCGTCTCGACCGCGGGCAGGGTGCGCACGATCGCGTTCCGCCGGGCCATCCGGGACACGCCCAGGCTCAGCGCGACCGTCAGGACGATGGGCAGTGACTCGGGAATGGTGGCCACCGCCAGGCCGACGGCGGTGCGGAACATGGTGGAGACGTCGTTGCCGAGCATCAGCCCCGCAATGAAGATGAAGACGAGGGCGGCGAGGACGATCAGGCCGATGCGCCGCTCCAGGGTGTGGGTGAGCAGCTGCAGCGGCGATTTGCCGGACGGCCCCTGGATGAGGGCATTGATTTCCCCGAGGGCGGTGCCGGCTCCGGTGGCTGTCACAACGCCTTTGCCCCTGCCGCTCCCGACAAAAGTCCCGCTGAACGCCATGTTGGCCTTGTCTGCGTCGCCAACATCTTCCGGTAGGGGAGCGGTGTGCTTGGAGGCGGCGAACGACTCGCCCGTCAGCATGGACTCATCCACCTGCAGGCCGTTGGCCTCGAAAAGCCGCAGATCGGCCGGCACCCGTTCACCGCTCTCCAGCAGCACGATGTCACCGCGGACGACGTCGCGACCCGGCACCACCTGCTCGGTGCCGTCCCGCAGCACCCGGCACGTCGGAGTGGACAGCGACTGGAGTGCACGCACGTCCGCCTCGGCCTTGCGCTCCTGGAAAAAACCCAGGGCGGCGTTGATGGAAAGGACAAGGAAGATCGCGGCGGAGTCCACCCAGTGCTGCTGGACCAGGGTCACCACGGCGGCCACCAGCAGGATCCCGATCAGCGGGCTGATGAACTGGCGAAGGAGCACCCGCCACCAGGGAGTCACGCCGGCAAAGCTCAGCTCATTCGGGCCGGCGTCCGCCAGCCGACGGGAAGCCTCCGCGTCGCTGAGTCCCTCCGGACCCGACGACAGCCCCGCGAACACATCGTCGGAACTCAGAGTGTGCCACAGCTCAGGCTGCGCTGCGGTTGGAGCGGATGCAGTGAGCCGGGGTGTCATAGCCCCAGTGTTCCCGGGCACGGGCCATCCGGCAAGGCCAGCGTCCATTAGTGCACCCTTATTGGCCATAGAAATTACGGCTCGGTAACATTGATGCTTTGGAAACCGGCCTGGAGGGTCCCGAGTGTCGAACGAGCGAACCACGACCAGCCCGCAGGTGACGGTGGCGGGTTCGCAGTCGCGCGCAAAACCGGGCTACCGCCCCGAGGTCCAGGGCCTCCGCGCCCTGGCGGTCCTCATGGTGGTCACCTATCACGTGTGGCTCGGGCGGGTCTCCGGCGGGGTGGATATTTTCCTGCTGATTTCGGCGTTCCTGTTGACCCTCAGCTTCGCCCGGAAGGTCGAGGGCGGCAAGCCCCTGCGGCTCCTGAGCCACTGGCTCCACCTGCTCAAG
>DATITT010000421.1:0-5414 GCA_035467435.1 Arthrobacter sp.
CGGGCTGGCCGCGGGTATTGCCTTCGCGATCGCCCCGTTTATGCCCGGCTCGGCGGCCGACTACCCCTATTACGCCCCGCTGGGCGCCCTGGTGGCGATGTACGAGAACGTCGCCGGCTCCATGAAGCAGGGTGTGCAGACGCTCGCGGGGCTTGCCATCGGGGTCGGGCTGGCCTTTGTGCTGTTCATTCTCGGCAGCCCGACGCCGCTGACGGTCGGAGTCGTGATGGCTTTCGGCGTCGTTCTTGCCGGACTCCCGAAGATCGGCGCGGGCCGGGACTGGATCCCGACGGCGGCGCTCCTGGTCCTGCTGGTCGGCGGCCACGATCCGGACCAGTTCTCCTTCGGCTACCTCCTCCAGATGGCCGCCGGGGTCACGGTGGGCATCCTCGTGAACCTGCTGGTGTTCCCGCCGCTGCACTTCCGCGCCGCCGAGCTCAGCATCGCCGAACTGCGCCTCGCGCTCGCCCAGCAGCTCTGGGACATGGCCAAGGCGCTGAAGGAGAGCTGGCCGCCGGAACACGAGGACTGGTCCAAGCGCTCCGGCCGCCTCGAAGCGTCCGCGCGCTCGGTCCGGCTGGCTGTGGAGAAGGCGGACGCCAGCCGGCGGGCCAACCCCCGGCGCCGGCTCCATCCCCGGGACATCGAGCTGGACTACCGCAACCTCCGCGACCTGGAACGGATCACCTTCCACGTCCAGGACGTGACGCAGGTGCTCTCGGACGTCATCTGGGCCAAGGACACTCCCTTTGTGGTGCCCGATGAATTCGCTGCGCCGCTGGCCGACTCCATGGCTGCCGTGGGCGACGTCCTGGAGTCGGTCGAGAAGGAGAGCCCGGAGCGCCAGTCGGAGCTTGCCGAAGAGGCCGACGCCGCCGTCATGGCCCTGAGCGCACGCGCAGGCGCCGGGGAAGCGGCAACCGACGCCCCCAGCGCTGTCGAATCCATCCTGTTGAGCCTGCACCGGATGCTGCGGCTGGTGAAGGCCGCCGCGGACAAGGCGTAGCGCGCGGGTTTCCCGGCAAGAACGCGGACAACAGCGCAGACAACAGCGCAGACAACGACGGCGGCGCCCTCCCCTTTCCGGGGCGGACACCGCCGTCGCCGTGTGCGGCCGGGTTAAACTAGAGTGCGGCCACCGATCCGCTGAAGTGCTTGCGTCCGGACCGCGAATTCCACGCGACAAAGTCGGAGCGTTGCCACGCCCCGTCAGCGTCCTGGCCGGTGCTGATGCCCAGCGCCACGCGGGCCGGCAGGAACACCGGCGCCTCGAAGGCCACATCCCAGCTGAACGCATCGCCCTTGGCGGCTCCCACGTCCGCCAGGGCCCTCGACGCCAGGTACATGCCATGCGCAATCGACCGGCGCAGCCCCAGGGCCTTGGCCGAGAGGACGCTCAGGTGGATCGGGTTGAAGTCGCCGGACACGGCGGCGTAGGCCCGCCCGGTGTCGACGCCCAGCTGCCACAGCGCGGTCGGATCGGGCGCGGAAAAATCCGCCGCCGCCGCAGCGGCTGTGGGCTTGTCGATCCCGGGCAGGAACACGCCTTTGGCCAGGTAGCTGGACACACCGCGCCAGCTCACGGCGTCCTCGCCCGAACGGCGAACCTCCGCGACGAGGTCCAGCTGGGTGCCGGACCGGTGCCCGCGCAGGTTCGCCGCCCACGCCTGGATGTCCAGGGCTTCGGTGAACCGGAGGGGCGCGGACTGCACCACATGGTTTTCCAGGTGGATCATCCCCAGCAGCGGCAGCGGGAAGTCATCCCGGTTCATCACGCTCATGGCCAGCGGGAACGCCAGCGCATGGATGAAACCGGCGGGCAGGACATCGCTGGCAGTCTCGCCGATCAGGTGCTGGTACGCCGTGAGGTTTTCCACCGTTGCCTTGACGCCCCGGACCTCATGCCGTGCCTCCGGGAGCCCGGCGCCCGCATGGGTGCCAAGAACCCTGCGGCGGGCGGCGGTGGCCGCCGCGTTGACGTAGAGCTTGGACAGCGACGGCACCTCCCCCAGGATGACGGGCTGTGCTGGGGTCATGCTCCCACCAGGTTCTGCCCGCAGACGCGCAGTACCTCGCCGGAAATGCCACCGGCCGCGTCGCTGGCCAGGAACGCGATGGCCTCGGCGACGTCGCCCGGCTGGCCGCCCTGCTGCAGGGAGTTCAGCCGGCGGGCGATCTCGCGGGTGGCGAAGGGGATCTTCGCGGTCATCTCCGTCTCGATGAAACCGGGGGCGACGGCGTTGATGGAGCCGCCGTGCGTACCGATCAGCGGTGCCGTGGCCCGCACCATGCCCATCACGCCGCCCTTGGAGGCGGCATAGTTGGTCTGGCCGCGGTTACCGGCGATGCCGCTTGTCGAGGCGACGGAGACGATCCGCGGGGAGCTCCGGAAATGCTCAGAGGCCAGCAGGGCAGCGTTGATCCGCAGCTGCGCGGCGATGTTGACCGCGATCACCGAGTTCCAGCGGCCCTGGTCCATGTTGGCGAGCAGCTTGTCGCGGGTGATGCCGGCGTTGTGGATCACGATGTCCAGGCGCCCGTGGCGTTCCACGGCGTGGTCGATGATCCGCTGCCCGGCGTCCTCGCGGCTGATGTCCAGCTGCAGGGCCGTGCCGTGCACCTCGTTGGCCACGGCGGCGAGGTGGTCCCCGGCCGCCGGGATGTCGACGACGACGAGTGTGGCGCCGTCGCGGTGGAGGGTGCGCGCAATCGCGGCGCCGATGCCGCGCGCCGCTCCGGTCACGACGGCGACTTTCCCCGCCAGCGGCTTCTCGGCGTCGGCCGGCAGCTGCCCTTCGGCGGTGCTGACGGTGAGGAACTGCCCGTCGACGAACGCGGACCGGCCGGAGAGGAAGAACCGGAGCGCTCCGAGGGTGCTGGGGCTGGTGGTGCCGGCGCCGTTGGAGAGCAGGATGCCGTTGGCGGTGGCGCCGGCACGGAGCTCCTTGGCCAGCGAGCGGAGGAGCCCGTCCACTCCCTGGCGGGCTGCCGCGGCGGCCGGGTCCGCACTGTCCGGACCTGCAGTGTCCGCCGCCGCGCGGGAGACGGTGATGACGCGGGCGTTCGCTGCCAGGTCCCGAAGCGACGTGGCCGCGGTGAGCACCGGCTTTTCCAGGTCCTCCGGACGGCCCAGCTCATCCAGTACGAGGATGATGGCGCCGAGCTTCTCTTTGGGCACGGCGTGGCGGCGGACATCAAGGTTCCAGGACAGGAGCGTCGAGGCCAGCGCGTCGGCGCCGCTCCCGCCGCCCTGGACCAGGACGGGTCCGCCCACGAGCGGCTGGCCCGGCTGGTGGCGCCGCAGCACCACCGGCTGGGGCAGCCCGAGTTTCCTGGCAAGGTCCCTGCCCGGGCCCTTGCTCACGAATTGGGTGTATTTGTCGGTCATCGGATCCCCCTAGTGTGCTTCCAGAATAGCGACGACGCCCTGGCCGCCGGCGGCGCAGATGGAGATGAGCCCGCGGGCCGGGCGGCCATCGACGTGGCCCTTGTCATGGAGCATTTTCGCGAGCGAGGCGACGATCCGGCCGCCGGTGGCCGCGAAGGGGTGGCCCGCTGCGAGGGAGGACCCGTTGACGTTCAGTTTGGACCGGTCGATGCTGCCGAAGGCGCCCTCCAGACCCAGCCGGGTGCGGCCGAATTCCTCGTCCTCCCATGCGGCCAGGGTGCTCAGCACGGTACCGGCAAAGGCCTCATGGATCTCGAAGAAGTCAAAGTCGTCGAGGCTGAGCCCGTTGCGGGCCAGCAGCCGCGGCACAGCGAAAGCCGGAGCCATCAGCAGGCCGTCCTTGCCGTGAACGAAGTCGACTGCTCCAGCCTCGCCGTCGACGATGGTGGCCAGTTTGGGCAGATCATGGGCGTCCGCCCAGTCCTCGGCCGCCAGCAGCACGGTGGAGGCCCCGTCGGTGAGCGGGGTGGAGTTGCCCGCCGTCATGGTGGCCGCGGAGCCCAGGGTCTTGCCGAAGACGGGCTTGAGGGTGGCCAGTTTCTCGAGGCTGGTGTCTGCCCGCAGATTGGAGTCCCGGGTGAGGCCGCGGTATGGAGTAAGCAGGTCATCGAAGAAGCCGGCGTCGTAGGCCGCGGCGAGGTTGCGGTGGCTGTTGAAGGCCAGCTCGTCCTGCGCCTCCCGGGTGACCTTCCACTGTGCCGTGGTGAGCGCCTGGTGTTCCCCCATGGACAGGCCGGTGCGCGGTTCGCCCGTGTTGGGGGCATCCGGGGTGAGGTCCCTGGGCCGGAGGCGGCTGAGGACCTGCAGCCGCTGGGGCAGCGTCTTGGCCCGGTTCAGGTCCAGGAGCACCTCGCGCAGGCCCTCACTCACGGCGATGGGGGCGTCCGAGGCGGAGTCGACGCCGCCCGCGATCGCCGAGTCGATCTGGCCGAGCTTGATCTTGTTGGCGAGGCCGAGGACCGTTTCCAGCCCGGTCGCGCAGGCCTGCTGCAGGTCGTAGGCCGGGGTCTCGGCGGACAGTGCGGAGCCCAGCACGGCTTCACGCGTCAGGTTGAAGTCACGGGAGTGCTTGAGCACAGCCCCGGCTGCAACCTCGCCGATGCGTTCGTCCTGCAGGCCGAACCGGGCGATAAGCCCGTCCAGGGCCGCGGTCAGCATGTCCTGGTTGGAGGACTTGGTGTAGGCGCCCCCGGTCCGGGCGAAGGGAATGCGGTTGCCGCCAACAATGACCGCCTTGCGGAGCCGCTGTCCTCCCGGTGCCGCGGGGCTTCCTGCCGCGGAGCCTTCCGCGGGCGGAGTTGCTGCAATGACGGCCGCGGGCGTGGCCGGGGTGGTTGATTCCTTTGGTCCGGGTGCGGACTGTCCGTTGACGGACATGGGCTGTCTCCTTTGATCAAAGCGGTTACCGATACCCAGCGTACCTGATACGCTGGGTATCGTGAACATCCCCCAGAGTGGTCTCCCAGGCGGCCCCGAGGCAAACTCCGCCGCTGCCGGTGCCGGCAGTGGGGACGGCCGGGCCTCGCGCTGGCAGTCACACCGTGAAGAGCGCCGCCGGGAGCTGATCAAATCAGCCCGCAAGGCAGTGCACAGGCTCGGCAGCGACGCGTCCATGGAGGACATTGCCGCCGCGGCCGGCACCTCCAAGTCCGTGTTCTACCGCTACTTCGGGGACAAGGCCGGGCTCCAGCAGGCAGTGGGCGAAGTTGTGCTGAGCCAGATGCAGCGCCGCATCCAGGAAGCGGCCCAAAGCGCCCAGACGCCCCGCGAGGGACTGCTGGCGATGGTGTCCGCGTACCTGCAGATGGCGGAAACCAGCCCCAATGTCTACACCTTCGTCACGCGCTACACCCCCGGAGACGCCGCGGGCGGCACCATCGCCACCGCCGGAGCCCTGGGTCACTTCTTCGCTGCCATCAGCGACATGATCGCCCGGCCCATGCACGAGCACCTGGGCGACTCCGCC
>DATITT010000422.1:0-1501 GCA_035467435.1 Arthrobacter sp.
CACTCCTCCTGTCGATTGTTCACCGTTCGCTTACGCGCGTATGGGAGGATGTTCCGGTGACTTCCCCTGCCCCCGCCCCGCTCCGCAGCTCAAGCGGCCGCCGTAATGTGGGGTTGGTGGCACTGATTCTTCCCTGGGCGATCGGAATAGCTGCCTGTTCGGCCCCCGCTCCGACGGTGACGTCCGGTCCTTCCGGCCCGACCGGCTGGGCGAGCGCGGCACCGGCACCTGCCACGGCTGAGCCCTTCGGATCCTCCGCTGCTCCGGCCGCGGCCCCTGCTCCGTCCGGCGTTTCCGGTGCTGTCGAGGCGGCGCTGCAGGGCCTGCTGGCGTCCTCGCCGCAGCCGAGCCGGGAGCAGGTCCGCGAGAGCCTGACCGCCGCGGGGTTCGCCCCGGCCGCCGTCGAGGTTTCCGCGTCCCGCACCCCCACCGGACTGACCGCGGACGCCGTCGAGGTCGGAGTGCTGGGCGGGAACGAATGTGTGATGGCACAGCTCCGGTCCGGAACTGTGTCAACGTCAGTCTTGCCGGTTCTTCCGAACGGGCGATGCTTCATTGGCAGCGTCCAGCGGTAGGTAACAGGAGTCGCATGTCGAAGGTACTGAACCGCCGCGCCGTGGTTGCGCAGGAAACCCGCAGCACCCGCCGCGGGCGCTCGCTGATGGCCGTCCAGGTGGCGGGCGAACTGCTGATCACCCTCGGCGTGATCGCGGGCCTCTTTGTCGCCTGGCAGCTGTGGTGGACCAACGTGGAGGCGGACGCGGCCCAGGGCGCTGCCGTGAAGCAGTTCCTCCAGGAGCACCAGGTGCCCCTTCCGGAGGACCCGACTATTCCCGGGTCTTCGGACACCGGGTCTGCGGACACACCGCCGTCCGACCCCGCGGACCACGCGGACCCCGCGGCCGTGCCGGTCGGTGAGGCGCCGGCCCACGGAAAGGCCATCGGGGTCATCTACATTCCCCGCTTCGGAGCCGATTACAGCCGCCCGATCATCGAGGGCACCAGCAGCGACGTCATCGACACCCTGGTCCTGGGCCGCTACGCGGGCACGGCGATGCCCGGGGCCGTGGGCAACTTCGTGATGGCAGGCCACCGCCAGACCCACGGCGCGGTCCTGGACAACATCCACACCCTGGTGCCCGGGGACAAAATCTACGTCCAGACGGCCGACGGCTTCTACACCTACGTCTTCCGGAACCAGGAGATCGTCCTGCCGGACCGGACCGACGTGATCCTGCCGGTGCCGGCGCAGCCCGGCGCGGCGCCGGAGCAGCGGCTTCTGACCATGACCAGCTGCAATCCGCTCTTCGGGTCCGAGGAACGCATCATCGCCTACTCGGCCTTCGAATCCTGGCAGCCGCTCAGCGCCGGGGCCCCGGAGCCCATCGCCAAACAACTCGCCGCACTGCAGGGGAAAGGCTAGACCATGTACCTTTGGCTTTTTCAGCACCTCCCCGGGCCGCTCTGGCTGCGGATCCTGCTCTCGGCCGCCCTCCTTGCC
>DATITT010000423.1:0-2415 GCA_035467435.1 Arthrobacter sp.
CTGGCCGTCTGGCCCCCGGCAGCTTCTCCCTTGGCTGCTTCTCCCCCGGCTGGGGCGTGGTCCTCGGCGGCGATGCTGCTGCTCGTGTCCACCACGAAAAACACGTTCAGGTCCGTGGCGGCGGCCTGGACGGTGCCGCCCGGGAGTCCGGGCCGGCAGGCGGCGAGGAGCAGGAGCAGGACGAGGCCGCCGCGGAACAGCCAGCCGCGGAACCCTGCATCCCCGGCCGGCGGGTGCTGCTGCCGGGAACGGAACAGGACCCAGCCGAGGCCCAGGACGATGGCGGCCGCCAGCGGGCCCATGACCCACCAGGACAGTATGGGGTTGAGCGTCATCGCCGGGGCCTCCACGATGCTCCGGCGAGGACCAGCCCCGCCAGCAGGGCAACGGCGAGCGGCACCTCGGCGCGGTCGGACACCACGGCCCGGGGTGCGCCCCGGAACGCGGCGGCCTGGGTGGCCTCGATCCCGGTGACGATGCCGTGAACCGCGTCCGGGCTGTCGAGGGCGTAATACGCGCCGCCGCTGCCCTCCGCCACGCTGCGCAGCCGGGCGCCGGGCTGTTCCGCGCCGGCGTCCGGGCCAAAGTCGTAGTCGCCGGGGTTCAGGGCGTAGATCCGGATGTCACGGTCCTTCGCCAGGGCCCCGGCTTCGGCGAGGGTGACGAGCGGGGTGCCGGACAGGAAGTTGTCCGTGGCCAGGATGACCGAGCGGGCGCGGCGCCCGGCCTCGTCCCCTTCGCGGGCCGCCGGGAAACTCTGGAGGCAGGACGCCAGTCCGTCGCCGATCAGCGAGGATCCCTCGCCGTTCCACGTCCCGTCGAGGAAGCTGCCGCTGCCGGCCCCGTCGAAGGCGCCCTTCGCCTGCTGCAGCTGGTCCCGGACATAGTCGTAGTCGTCGGTCAGGGGGAACACCTGCACAGCGCTGCTGTCGAAGACCGTGAGGCCGATGCGTTCGCCGTCGAATTCCTGGGCGAGCCGCCCAAAGACCTCCACCACGGCGGCATCGGCGCTGTTCATGGAGCCGGAGGCGTCCAGGCAGAGGATGATGTCCCGTTTGTGCTGCTCCGGCCGGACCGTGCTGCGTTCGGCCGGCCGGGCGGCGGCGACGACGGCGGCGACCATCAGCACGGTGCCGGCGGCGGCGAGGAGCCGCAGCCGGTTCCGGTGCTTCCGCAGGGCTGCCTGGTACTCCGGCAGCGCGGTGAGGCGGTCGCTGTGGGCGACCGGACGGCGTCGGGCAGTGCGGGCCCGGTGGCGCCGCCGCCCGAGGAACCAGGCCGCGGGGACCGCCACGACGGCGGCCGGCAGGATCCACCAGAACATCAGTTCCATAACCGGACCACCTCCCGCGCGGTCCGGGCTGCGTCCGGAACGCCCGGCGCCGGTTCCGCGGCGAACTCTGCCGGGTACAGCGCCGCGATCGCGTCGGCCGCGGCCGGGACGCCGTGCGATCCCGGGCCGGCCGATGGTCCCGCCGCCCGGAGCTCGGCCAGGGTCATCCGCGTCGCGTCCACCCCTGAGGCGTCGCGGACGAAGCTGCGGATCAGCAGGCTCAGCTCCTGGTGCGAGGAACGGCCGGAGCGGGTGCCGGCCGCGGCCTCACGGTCCACGGCGTCGATCCGCTGCAGGTAGTCCCGCCGGAGCCGGGCCAGATCCGGCACGGCAAAGCCGGCGTGACGCGCCGGAGTCTGCCCGGCCTGCTGTGCCGCGGGCCGCCGTCGGGTGCTGTGGAGGACGTAGGCATACCAGGCAGCGGCGAGGCCCAGCAGACCCAGGCCCGCCCAGGCGAACCAGCTGCTGTACTCCAGCGGCCCGAAGAAGTCACCGTCCATACCAGTTCACCGTCCCCGCCGGTGCCGGGCCAGGAGGGTGAAGACGGCGGGGATCACGTCGTGGCTGCTGCCGGCGTCTGCTTCGGCGATCCCCAGCCGGCGCAGCATCGACTGCCGCGCCGCGTCCCGTTCGGCCCGGGCCCGGGCGTAGGCCCGGGCGATGGCGGCGGATTCCCCCAGCCCGCCGGGGAGCAGCCCGGTCCGCGTTCCCGCAGAATTGCCGGACCGCGATCCGTCAGGCGTACCGGCGACGTCGTAGGAGTCGGAGCGGGCACCGGCGCCGAGCAGTGCGGCGTCCCGGACCGTCAGCCATAGGATCTCGTGCTGGACGCGCAGCCGGCGGAGCAGCCGTTCCGTCTCCGCATCCGGCAGGAGTTCGTCGGCCACCACCAGGAGCAGCATCCGCTGGGAGAAGTTCCGGACCACGTAGTCCAGTTGGGTCTCGAGCCGGCTCGGGGCGGAGTCGAGCGAGGTGGTGTCATGGACTTCGCGGAGCAGCCGTTCCAGGTGCGCCTCGCCGGCCTTGCCCGGGAACGCGCGGGAACCGCCGGAGTCACCGCACACCAGCCCGACGGCGTCGCC
>DATITT010000424.1:0-7620 GCA_035467435.1 Arthrobacter sp.
CGACTCCTGCAAATGATCTGGTGTTGCGACGATCGCTAGAATCCATCCCGTCCCTGGTCCTGAATGACGTTGACATACCCACTCTGCTTGGGCGTGGGAAGTGACATGCGGTCGCCAGTTCCGGTGCTCAGCCCAGGGCGCTGCACTGATGGCGGCAGCCAGGCCGTGAGGGGTCCACGGCACGGGGAAGAACACTGCGAGGGACAGCCGGAGATCGTCCGCGTCCCGGGGCGCCGGCCATTCATACACGTCGTGCAACGCATCGCGGGCTGTCTGAAGGAGCGTCGCCACCGCGCAGGTGGAGGGGCGGACGGCCGATGTTGGCCAGTCCAGCAGTGCGACGTAGATGGCGAGCATCTTGACGACCTGCTCGCCCTCATCCGGGGACGCAAACTGCGGGCCGGGAACTTCGGTGACCGGCTGACGGCCCCAGGGGGCGCGTCCTCGCCAAAGAGCGGGTGCTTTCCGGTCATCGGCCCGCATAGTCATCCATGCCTGTCCCCAATCGTCATCGTTCAGCGCACCGCACCGCTTCGACCGGGCCGGAGCCCACAGCCTACGAGGGCGTATGCTGGCGCGGCCGCCGCCAGGTGGCGGAGGGGCGGGCCGCCTGCGGTGATTACCGCGACGGTGCCTCCTGCCCCCTGCCACGCAGCCAAGTTAGCTTCGTCACGTGGCGGTCTTTCCTCGAAAATCCGGGCGCGGCGGGCCCCATAATTGGAATGACCCCGGCGGACTTTCCCACCGCCAGGTATGAGGAGGGTCCATGAAAACCTTGAAGATTGTGCAGAGCGCTGTGAAAAGCACCGTCACGAACGAGTACTTTCCCTCGGCGGCGGTGCTCGCCGGAGTGGTCCTGTTCTGGGGCATCGGGCTCCTCGGCGGGCTGTCCCTGCTGAGCAACCACCAGACGCTGCTGACCACGCTCAGCTGGTTGCTGTTCGTCTACGCCGCGGCCGTGCTCACGCCCCTCGCGGGACTGTTGGCGGCAGTGGACCTGTCACGGCGCTGGTTGCGCAACCGGCAGTCCGGCGTCGCCACGTCCGCCGAGACCGCATAGGGCGCCAGAGCGCCTATTCGAAACGGGACGGGTCGCCCATGCCCCGCCGGACGATGTCCGCCACGCCGCTGGAGTAGTCGATCACGGTGGTCGGTTCCGCGCCGCAATCACCGGAGTCAATCACGGCGTCCACCACATGCTCGAGCCGCTCCTTGATTTCCCAGCCCTGGGTCAGCGGCTCTTCCTCGTCCGGCAGCAACAGCGTGCTGGAGAGCAGCGGCTCGCCCAGTTCTGCCAGCAGCGCCTGGACCACCGGGTTGTCCGGGATGCGCACGCCGACCGTCTTCTTCTTCGGGTGCAGCAGCCGCTTGGGTACCTCTTTGGTGGCCGGCAGGATGAAGGTGTAGCTCCCGGGAGTGACGGCCTTGATGCTGCGGAACACATCGTTGTCGATCTGCACGAACTGGCCCAGCTGGGCGAAGTCCTTGCAGACCAGTGTGAAGTGGTGTTTGGCATCGAGGTGGCGGATGGTCCTGATCCGGTCCAGCGCCTCCTTGTTCCCCAGCTGAGCGCCGAGCGCGTAGCAGGAGTCGGTGGGATAGGCGATCAGCCCGCCGGAACGGACGATTTCCACCGCCTGGCTGATGGAGCGCGGCTGCGGGTTTTCGGGGTGAACATCGAAGTATCTCGCCATGGGATGAGCTTACGCCCGACGGCGGCCCGGCCGGCTAACGTGCGGCACGTCCGGCAGCCTCGAGTCCCCCCACGGCCAGGCGGAATACTCTTGATCCGCCGGCCCGTGAACGGGATGTATCTCACACTGGTTAGTGCGCACGGAAACGGCCCGAAGGCTGCCAATCCGGCATGATCCGTGATGGCCCGGGGGCTTAAGGAAGTAAAGTTGCCGTTGGCCCTCGTCCGGGGGAGCCTGCAAAGGGCCTGGGTGCTTTCACTCCGGGGCGTCCCTCGAGAGACCGTCTTCACCATAATTGAAACGGCAACCGTGCCGGCCGCCGGCGCCATGGCGGCCTGGTAATGGCGCATTCCCAGGCGCGCTGCGATAGAGCGGACCGAGAGGAATTCCTCCCCAGAAACAACCGGCGCAACGCATGTCTCTTACCGTCCACCCGGAATTGATGTGCGACCAATGAAAGAGAGCATATTTGTGGTGGATTTCATTTCCGGCCGGCTCGACCAGATCCTGTTCGCCGGCTGGCAGCATTTCAGTCTCGTGGCACAGTGTCTGATCCTGGCTACCCTCCTGGCCGTGGCCACCGCTGTTCTGGTCTACCGGAATAAGAAGATGGTCTCCGTCGCGAACTCCGTCTCCGCGATCGGATTGACCATTCCCTCTTTCGCCCTCATCGGGCTGCTCGTTGCACCCTTCGGGTTCGGTGTGGTGCCCGCCGTGGTCGTGGTGGCGTTCGATGCCACTCTTCCCATCCTCCGCAACGCCGTCGTCGGTCTGTCCGGCATCAGCCCGGCCGTCGTCGAGGCCGCCCGGGGGATAGGCATGAGCCGCTTCCACACGCTGCTGCGGGTGGAACTGCCGATGGCCTGGCCGATCATCCTCGCCGGCGTGCGGGTTTCCGCCCAGATGGTGATGGGGGTTGCTGCCATCACCGCCTACGCCCTGGGTCCGGGACTCGGCGGCTTCATCTTCTCGGGTCTTTCCCGGCTGGGTGGGGCCAATTCGTTCGAGTCGGTTGCGACCGGCGTCGTCGGCGTCGTCATTCTTGCCGTCATCCTTGATCTCCTTCTCGTCGGCCTCGGCCGGCTGACAACTCCGCGAGGTATCCGTGTCTGAATCTGCCCCAACATCCACTCCCGCACAGCCGCTGCACGCCGAAGGAATCACCGGGGCCAGCATTTTGCTGGACAAGGTCACCAAGCGCTACCCCGGTCAGGCCAAGCCCGCTGTGGACGGCCTGACCCTGGAGATTCCGGCGGGAAAAATGGTGATGTTCGTTGGCCCGTCCGGCTGCGGGAAGACGACCACGCTCAAGATGATCAACCGGCTCATCGAGCCCACTGACGGACGGATCGTACTCAATGGTGAGGACGTGACGAAAAAGGACGGGGACCAGCTCCGGAGAAAAATAGGCTATGTAATCCAGGCCGGCGGCCTGTTCCCCCATATGACAGTGGCGGCAAACATCGCCATTGTGCCGAAGATGCTGGGCTGGGACAAGGAACGCATCGCCGCCCGCGTCGACGAGCTTCTGGATCTGGTGTCGCTGGACCCGGGTGTCTACCGGAACCGTTTCCCCAAAGAGCTTTCCGGCGGTCAGCAGCAACGCGTCGGAGTGGCCCGGGCGCTCGCCGCCGACCCGCCCGTACTCCTGATGGACGAACCGTTTGGCGCGGTGGACCCGATCACCCGGCAGCGGCTGCAGGACGAATTGCTGCAGATCCAGTCCGACCTGCAGAAAACGATTGTCTGCGTGACGCATGACTTCGATGAAGCGGTGAAACTCGGTGACTGGATCGCAATTTTTGACGAGGGCGCCCGGCTGGTCCAGTACGACACACCGGAACGGATCCTCGGAGACCCGGCCAACGAATTTGTGGAGAACTTCATCGGGTCGGGGGCAGGACTCAAGCAACTGACCCTCACCCGTGTTGGGGATGCGCCGCTGGCCGAAGCGATCACCGGCAGGCCCGGCGAAGCTGCAGTCGACGTCCTTGACCGCATCAACATGGCCGGCGACGGCCACGCCGTCATTGTCGATGACCGCCAACGGCCGCTTCAGTGGCTGTCGCGCCGCCAGCTCGGCCGCCTGCAGACGATTAGCGCGGTTCCCGACCCGAAGCTGCCTGTGGTTGGCAGCCGGGCGACGCTCAACGATGCGCTGGACACCATGCTAGTTTCCAGCGCCGGTGCGGCCCTGGTGACGGGCCGGCGGGACGTCTTCGAGGGCGTCATCGATGTTCAGACCGTGATGGCGGCCATCACCAAGGCACACGAGTCGGCCGCGCTGGATTCACTGGATGCTCCGGTAGGAACCAACACCGGCACCATCCCCTCAGTTTCGGGGCCTGCCTGGTCGCTGGCCGCCGGCGCGGGACGGTCCGGAGAATGACGGGTCCCGGACAGCGCCCCCAGACCTTGGTTGAGCAGGACCCGGCGCCGGGCGGGGAGGGACTGCCGGATACGGGTTCGCTGGATACTGCGGCGCCGGGCATCGGTGCAGCCGCGGAGGCCGACGCCGCCAGCGACGCCGGACAGCGCTCCTGGCGCGCCCTGGGCTATCAATTTCTGGGCATCCTCGCCGTCCTGCTCTGCCTGGTCGGATGGTTGCTCTTCGCGGACCTGTCGCCCGCGGAGCTGACGACCCTTGCTCCCGCAGCCCTGTGGGCCCACACCCTGGAACATCTGCAGCTGACACTGTTGGCGGCTGCGATCGTGCTGGCCGTGGCAATCCCGCTGGGGATTGCGCTGACCCGCAAGAGCCTGCGCTTCCTGAGCGGTCCGGTGCTGGTCCTCGCGAACGTCGGCCAGGCCGCGCCCTCCATCGGGCTCGTTGTGCTGCTGGCCTTCTGGTTGGGATTCGGGTTCTGGGCCGCCGTCATTGCACTGGTCCTGTACGGGGTACTGCCGGTGCTGCGGAACACCATGGTGGGCCTCCAGCACGTGGACCAGCGGCTCGTGGAAGCCGGCCGCGGAATGGGCATGACGGCTGCCGCCGTCCTGTTCAAGGTGGAACTGCCGATGGCCGTCCCGATCATGCTCGCCGGAATCCGCACGGCGCTGGTGCTGCTGGTGGGGACCGCGGCCCTGGCAACCTTCATCAACGGAGGCGGCCTGGGAATTCTGATCACCACGGGCGTCCAGCTCAATCTGCCGACGGTCCTGGTGGTTGGATCCTTGCTGGTTGCCCTGCTGGCGCTGCTTATCGACTGGGTTGGACGGGTCGTTGAACACGTGGCCCGTCCGAAGGGACTGTAGATGCTGACTCCTGAATCGCACGGACCGACCGGGCCCGGGCAAACGAAAAAGCTGGAAACCACGCAGGAGAGGATGGGCACGCGGCTGCGCACCCGCTACGGTGCGCTGGGCGTGGCGCTGGCGGCGGTGTCACTGTTGACCGGCTGCGGGCTGGCTCCGGCGGCCTCCTACGTTCCCCAGGCGGGGCCCGGCACCATCAAGCCGATTGCGGGTGCAGCTGGCGCGGAGGTGACGGTCACCGGACGGAACAACACCGAAGGGCTCATCCTGGGCAAGATGGCCGTGCTCGCCGCCAAGGCCGCCGGGTTCACCGTCTCGGACCTGACGAACGTCCCCGGCAGCCAGCCCACCCGCTCCCTCATGCTTGCCGGTAAAGCGGACATCATCTGGGAATACACGGGCACCGCCTGGCTTTCGTTCATGGGGCACCCGTCAGGCATCCCGGAGCAGGACGCGCAGTGGCAGGCCGTGCATGACGAGGACCTCGGCAACGGCCTGAGCTGGGGCGCCAAGGCTCCCTTGAACAACACCTATGCCCTCGCCGTGACGGATGAAACGGCTGCCAAGTACGGGCTGAGCACATTGTCGGACATCGCCAAACTGCCGGTCGACCAACGCACGTTCTGCGTCGAGCCGGAGTTCAACTCCAGACCCGACGGCTTCGGACCGATGCTCAAGCACTACGGCCTGGACCGGGGCTCTGATTCCGGGGTGCCGGAGCGCAACATCGGCCTGTACGACGTCGGGGCCGTCTACAGTGCCACAGACAACGGTGTGTGTACCCTCGGCGAGGTTTTCGCCACCGACGGCCGGATCGACGCGCTGGGCCTGACAGTGCTCACCGATGACAAGAAGTTCTTCCCCGCCTACAACGTGGCACCGGTGTTCTATTCCAAGACCCTGGCTGCCCACCCGGAGCTTGAGGGGATTTTTGAGCAGATGTCCCCGCTGCTGACGGACACGACGATGCGCGGCCTCAACCTGAAGGTCGACGTCGACGGCCAGGAGCCCGCGGATGTTGCCTTCGACTGGATGAAGGCGCAGGGCTTCCTCACCGGGGCGCCATAGGCCGGCATGCTTGCCGCGGGGACATCAGGCAGACCTCAGCCTGCCGCACGTCCCCGGGTCAGCGTCGTCAGACCGCCAGCGCCGCGAACATGACGGCCATCGATGCCGCGCCCACGAGTTCCAGGAAGGCGTCGCCGCTGCGCGGACGGGCCTGGCACGCGGAGCCGCCGGAACAGGAGCAGCCCCCACACGGCCCCGGCGAACCCGACGGCAAACGCCAGAACGAGGGCGGGCTGGCTTCCCCAGCCCAGCTCCGCCCCAGGCAGGGAACCCGGCAGCGACAGGCCGACGTCGGGCCCGCCGTGGTGCGGCGTCGGGCCCGAAAGTCCTGCGGCTTCAGGACCCGCCGGTGCGCCGCCGGCCCTGTGCACGTCCATGACGGCCAGCATGTAGGCCATGGCTGCCATGGTCAGGGCGTGATAGACCAGCGCGCCTCAGCCGGCCGGCCGGCCCGCACGGCGGTCGGGCCCCGGCCCTGCGGCGGGCGCATGCAGCCCGGCGGGTACCGGCCGCCGGGAGACGGCGCGGAGGGCGAACCACCACGCGGCCAGGCCGAAGAACAGGATTTGGGGGAGTGCGGGCCATTGGGGTCCGGGAACGGGCATCAGCACCATGGCGGTCATCATCGCTGCATGAAGTCCATAGCCGGCCCGGGTGGCCGGTGGCGACGTTCGGCCGGCGCGGACCGCCGCGTAAAGCGACGCTGCCAGCAGCAGTGCCGTCAGCCCCCAGCGCAGGTTATCGTTTGCGATCACGGTGCCCGGTCAATGCTGCTCGTCGTGGTGGATCCGCTCGTCGAGTTGCCGGAGTGGCTCCCCGCTGCCGCTCCACTGCTTGGCAATGAACTCCGCGGCGATGGACACCGCTGTCTCCTCCGGCGTCCGGGCGCCGAGGTCGAGGCCCACCGGGCTGTGCAGCCGCGCCAACGCTTCCTCGCCCAGGCCCGCCTCGCGCAGCCTTGCGATCCGGTCGGCGTGGGTCCGGCGCGAACCCATGGCGCCGATGAAGGCGATCGGCGGGCCGCGCAGGGCAACGTCCAGCAGCGGAATATCGAACTTGGGGTCGTGCGTGAGGACGCACAGCACAGTGCGCTCATCCACCAGGCCCTGTGCCAGCTGCTCGGCGAAGTAGCGGTGCGGCCAGGCGTTGACGACCTCCGCGGCATCGGGAAAGCGCGCGGGGGTGGCGAAAACGGCGCGGGCGTCACACACCGTGACGCGGTAGCCCAGGAAGGTGCCCAGCCGGGCCAGCGCCGAGGCGAAGTCGATCGCGCCGAAGACCAGCATCCGCGGCGGCGGGGCGTAGCTGGCGAAGAACACCCGCATGCCGGTGTCCAGCCGCTCCCCGTCGGGACCGTAGCTCAGGACGCCGGAACGGCCGGCGGCGAGCAGGCCCTGGGTGTCATCGCCCACGGCCTGGTTGGCCCGCTCGGAACCAAGGTCGCCCTCGAAGCCGTCCGGCCGCACGATCAGATGCCGGCCCAGCCAGCTGCTGTCCGGGTGCTCGATCACCGTGGCGACCCCGACGCGCCGCTCCCCGTCGATGTCCTGCCGGACGGCGTCGAGTTCCGGGAAGCTGTGCCGGGACACCGGCTCAACGAAGA
>DATITT010000425.1:0-4499 GCA_035467435.1 Arthrobacter sp.
GTACGGCCTGACGGAAGCGACATGCGCCAGCGTACGGAGCTTCCCAGGCGCCACCAAGAGCTCGCTCGGCTGTCGACTGCCCTACCAGGAGATCAAATCGGTGCACGTCGACGACGCCGGACACTGGCATGATGCCGGACCCGACACACGAGGCCTGCTGGTGATCAAGGGCCCGACGGTCTTCCCGGGCTACGTCATCGGCAACGGCCCCGACGGTCTCTTGCTCGACGGCCTCGGCAAACTGCGGGACGGCTGGCTCGACACCGGCGACCTCGGACAGGTCGATGCGGACGGCTTCGTCCGGCTCACCGGTCGTGCCAAGGACCTGATCATCCGAGGCGGCCACAACATCGACCCCGCAATCGTCGAGGACGCTCTCCTCACCCACCCGGACGTGACCGGCGCAGCGGCGGTCGGCAGGCCCGACCGGCATGCGGGAGAGGTGCCGGTCGCCTACGTCACGTTGGCCGCGGGTGCGACCACCAGAACCGAGGACCTCATCCGATGGGCAGACGACCGGGTCGGGGAACGGGCGTCCTCGCCGAAGTCCGTCACCGTCGTCGACCAGCTTCCGGTCACTGCCGTCGGCAAACCGTACAAGCTCGCGCTCCGGGCGGACGCCACCAGGGTGGCGCTGAACGAGACCCTGCGGGAAATGGCCGCGGTGCACACCGTGGAGGCCGATATCGAGGACGGCTCGATAGTCGTCACCGTGCGTGCTGACGAGGCTTCGCATGCGGCCGTCAAGCGTGTCCTCGACGAGTACGGCGTCCGGTGGCGGATCACGCATCGGCCCGCATCAAAGGGGGATCGATGATCATCGTCCTCACGATTGCGCTGGCGGGATGCTTCACCATACTCGGCCTGGCAAAGGTGGCTGGCGCGGCGGGGATGCCCGCCCGCGCCGCACATCTGGGCTTCAACAGTGCCGCCTACAAGCGCATCGGTGCCCTGGAGCTGATTGCCGCCCTCGGCCTCCTGCTCGGCCTGGGCGAGGCGCGGATCGGGCTGGCGGCAGCCGTCGGCCTCGTGCTTCTGATGACGGGAGCCTGCGTCGCCCATCTCAGGAACGGCGACGGTCCGCGTGAGATCGCCCCGGCGGCGGTCATGACGGCCGCCCTCGTCAGCTATCTTGTTCTCGTTGCGGCGGCAACACAATGACCTGCCGTAACCTGATGCCTGTCAACGAAGAGCAGAGGATGGCCTTTCCATCAAGCCGCCGGCCGGGCCCGGACGCGCAGCAACGCTCAGAGGTGCTGAAGGAGCGCGTGTACGTTACCTTCACCGCGCTGGTCGTGACGATCGCATTCGAACGCGACGCCGGGCACGCCACGGTGGCCGGCATCGCACTCACGCTCCTGCTCACCGTGCTGGGCACGCTGCTGGCCGTCTTCGTTGCAGATGTGATCGCGCATATGGTCCGGGACAGCTCACTGCCATCCCGGGCCGAACTCGCCCACCTGATGTACGTGAGCTTTGGGTCGTTGGGCGTCATCGGTGCGCCGATGGCGATCCTCGGGCTCAGCGCGCTCGGCGTGATCGACGTGGCGTCGGCGCTCCGGGCGATCGCGGTTGCTCTTGTCGCCACCCTGGTTGTCGTGGCGCTCTTCGCCGTCCGGCGATTGCGCGTCAAGCCATGGCTCAAAATTCTGGTACTTGCCATCATGGCGGCACTCGGACTCGCAGTGCTCGCCGTCGAACTCGCCATCCACTGAGTAGATCTTCCGCCTTTACACCTGAGGGAAAGGGCTCGAAGCGCGGTCTCGCAGCCCGGCGTGCAGGACGTCTCGGGACCTAAGCCTCTATGGTTCCTGTTCCAGCGGTCAAGACTGGA
Organism: Arthrobacter sp.; assembly: GCA_035467435.1. Lineage (GTDB taxonomy): Bacteria > Actinomycetota > Actinomycetes > Actinomycetales > Micrococcaceae > Arthrobacter. Next base: position 1,835 of record DATITT010000425.1, read on the forward strand.
GATGAGAGACCGCGTACCTCCAAAGTGCCCGAGCAGCTGTTGGGGGAGCGCCGGGCGTCCTGGGCCGTTCCGGCCGTCGACACCGTAGAGCAGTACCGGCCGCGGATCGCAGCGTGGCTCGTCCGCCGCAACTTTTGAGGAGAGCAATGACCAGACTCCACCCGCCGCCGCCACTGCCCGAACACCCAGTGGTGACCAGGTTCCGGGAGAAGCGCGCCGAGCACCCGCAGCTGAGGATCGCCGACGTAATCACCGGCTTTGCCGGATCGATGCCTTTTGTTTACGTCCATGTGGTCGTCTTCGCCTGCTGGATGCTCTTCGTCGAGGAGAGCCCGTGGCCGACGCTGACCCTCGTCGTTTCACTGGAGGCTATCTTCCTGTCGACCTTCGTCCTGATCGGGCAGAACCGCGCATCCGCCTTCCAGCAGGAGAAGGCTGACCACGACTTCCGCGAGCAGGAAACCGAGCTGAAGTCCAACACCGAGCTCACCCGCGAGATCCACAAGCTCACGACGGAGCTGCATCGACGTGTGATCGGTCAGGGATGACCGCCGCCGATGGCCCGGAGGATGCCGCTCCGATTGCCCCAAGGCCCCTGGCAGCCCGCGGTGTGCCGTGGCGGCGGGGCGAGGTGACTCCTTCGACCAGATCCGACACCGGTTGGGTCGGGCTGCTCGTCGCCGGGGTGGTGCTCGCCGTGGTGGGCGTCGCGGCCATCCGCGGGATCCGCGCCCGGCGACGGTCGGAACCTCAGAGCCGCGCCGTTCCGGCGGCGGGCTATGCCGCCTTGATCGTGAACCCCCGCAGCGGCGGCGGTACGGCCGATCGCCTTGGCTTGGTTGCAGAATGCCGGGCCCGCGGCAGTGAGGTGCTCATCCTGGAACCGGGGCAGGACCTGGCCGGGCTGGCCGAGGCCGCGGTGGCCCGCGGCGCCGATGTGCTCGGCATGGCTGGCGGGGACGGCTCGATGGGACTGGTCGCTGACGTGGCCGCCCGGCACGGCGTGCCCATGGTCGTGGTGCCCGCCGGCACCCGCAACCACCTGGCCATGGACCTCGGCCTCGACCGCGGCAATGTTCTGGGGGCGCTCGACGCGTTCGGAGCGGCGGTGGAACGACGCATCGACCTCGGGCAGGTCAACGGCCGGGTGTTCGTCAACAACGTCTCGCTCGGGCTGTATGCGCAGATCGTCCGCTCCCCTGAGTACCGGGATGCCAAGGTGGACACCACCCTGAGCATGCTGCCGAGCATGCTGGGGCCCGGGAGCCGACCTTTCGACCTGCGCTTCACCGGTCCGGCGGGGGAGCGGTACGCCAGCGCGCACGTCGTCCAGGTCTCGAATAACCCGTATGGCCGCTCGCCGGCCACTCTCGCCAACCGGCCGCGACTCGACGGCGGCCACCTCGGGGTGATCGCCCTCAAGCTCCCGGACGATCCAGCCGAAGCACGGCGCCAGCTGGCCGCGGCCCGCGGGCATCCGGAGAGGTTTCCCGGCTCCGTCACCTGGGAGCCCTCGACGTTTGAGGTGGATTCGGGTGGGCCGATCGACGTCGGCATGGACGGGGAGGCGCTCCGTATGGCGTCCCCACTGCGGTTCACCATTCGGCGGGGCGCGCTGCGGATCCGCGTTCCCCGGGCTGAGATCCGGCCCTCACCGCAGGCCGGTCCGCTCCGGGCCCCCTCGACTCTGCGGGACTTGCTGCGCCGCGCGCGCGGCCGTTGATGGCACGTACGGGTAAGAAGGACTTTCGGCCCTAAACGTCCGCGAGCCCGAGGTCGAGTGTAGAAGGGTGGGCGGGTATCCCGTCTGAATGGCCACCGTCGTTTCAGAGACGGCGATTTCCGGTCAAGTCACAACCCGGTCGCGACACAATATGATGCACCTGATGACCGGCAACCTGTCGCACCAGATCGAGCACCACCTCGTCCCGGACATTTCCGTCCAACCGCTACGCGGAAGTCGCGCCGAAGGTGCAGGAGATCTGCCGGCGCCACGGTCTGCCGTACACCACCGGCCCGATCTGGAAGCGGGTCGGATCGACCTGGGCCAAGGTCTTCAAGCTGGCGCTGCCGCCCAAAAGGTCTGAGCGGCCGGGGCATCGGCAGCTGACGCCGGCATGGTCCGCACAGCTACGGGCGGCTCCACGCGCTGGAGCAACAACGCGGCGCCGAAGCCCGCAGCCGGTTCTTCCGGGCATGGCAAGAGTCACCGCCGAAGGCCCTTTACAGGAAATAGTCATCGGCTGCTCGTCCCGAATTCATCAGACAGACATCCGGGACAGGTAGCGTTACCGGGGCATACGCGTGCCCGGCAGTCAGCCGTGACGTTAGGGATTGTTCCCCGCTCACTTTGCCCGAAGGCGGGCCGGACAGGACAGCTGTGACTGAAGCTGAGGTCCAGGAACTGCGCGCCTTGTTGGAGGACGTGAACCGCGTCCGGCGAACGCTCCGGCACGCCGAAATTCGGCACAGTGACAGGATTGCGGCCGTGCTTCCCCGCCACCGCGACAGCGCGCGGAACCTCATCCACTACACGGAGCTGCGCCGCCACGACATCCGTGACCTCCCGGCCGGGCTGGCCAAGCACGGACTCTCCTCGCTGGGACGCACCGAATCGAGCGTACTGCCCAGTGTCGACACTGTGGCCCGGACTCTGGCGCGGCTT
>DATITT010000426.1:0-1985 GCA_035467435.1 Arthrobacter sp.
ACGCACGGTGACTTGCCGCCGAGCTCCATGGACAGGCCCTTGAGGTTCTCCGCGGCATTGCGGAAAATCGTCTGCCCGGTGGTGGTCTCGCCGGTGAATGAAATCAGCGGCACGTCCGGGTGCTTCACCAGCGCGTCGCCGGCTTCCTCGCCGAGGCCGTTGACCAGGTTGAACACACCGTCCGGCAGGCCGGCGTCCTTGAAGATCTGCGCCCACAGCGACGCGGACAGGGGCGTGAACTCGGCCGGCTTGAGCACCACGGTGTTGCCGGTCGCCAGGGCCGGGGCCAGCTTCCAGGACTCGAGCATGAACGGTGTGTTCCAGGGCGTGATGAGGCCTGCGACGCCGATCGGCTTGCGGTTCACGTAGTTGATCTGGGCGCCGGGGACCTTCATGGCGTCGTCGAACTGCGCCACGATGAGGTCCGCGAAGAAGCGGAAGTTCTCCGCGGCGCGCAGGGCCTGGCCCTTGGCCTGGGTGATCGGCAGGCCGGTGTCGAAGGTCTCCAGCTGGGCCAGCCGTGCCTCCTGGGCTTCGACGGCGTCAGCGATTTTGTTCAGGACCCGGGCGCGTTCGCGCGGCTTCATCTTCGGCCACGGCCCGGTGGTGAACGCTTCCCGGGCGGCCGCGACGGCGAGGTCGATGTCCTCCTTCTGGCCCGCGGCCGCGGTGGCGTACGTTTCGTTGGAGACCGGGTCCAGCACATCGAAGGTCCTGCCGCTGACGGAATCAACGAACTCGCCGTCGATGTAGTGGCGGATGCGCGTCGGAAGGTCGTCTGGAATGTAGTGTTCAGCCATCACATCTCCTCATTGAGTATGAAATCGTATACGATACAAACTGCCCGAGACAGGGCTGCTTGTCAAGCATTCCCCGACCGGGCAGCCCCGGCCGGAGGGGGAGTGCCCCGCGGTTGTCAGCCCAGCTGGCTCTCGATGCGACGGGCGCTGGCGGCCAGGGCCGCGGCGACCTCCTCGGGGTCCTGCGCGGCACGGATATACACCACGGCGAGAGCTGCCGGGCGCCCGCCCGGAACCCGGATCGGTACGGCCAACGAGGAGACGCCGGAGATGACCTCGTCATGGCTGGTGGCATAACCCCGGCGGCGTGCCTCGGCCGCTTCTGCCCGGTAGGGGATACCGGGTGCGGCGGCGGCCCATTCCTCTTCAGACAACGCCGACTGGATCGCGATGCCGGGGGCGCCGGCGCTGATCGGATGCCGTGAGCCTGGATGCTGGACCACGGTGGCACCGGTGTGGCGGGGATCCACGGTGACCAGCGTGACGCATTCCAAGTGGTCCCAGACGGCAACGAAGGCGCTCATGGTCAGCGCATTGGCCAGCTGGGTGAGCTCCGGCAGCGCCGCCGTCTGCAGGTTCCGCGAAACTCCCCGGGCCAGGACGGCAAGGCCAGGACCAGGCTGGACCCGGCCGCCGTCGTCGCGCACCAGCAGGGAGTGGTCTTCAAGGGTGCGCAGGATGCGGTAGGCCACGGAACGGTGCACTCCCATGGCGTCGGCCAGTTCGGCGATGGTGAGCGGGTGCTGGGCGTCGGCCAGGATTTCGAGGGCGCGGATGCCGCGCGACAACGTTTGGGACGGGGAAGCCTGGGCGCTGCCGGCGGTCGGGGTCATTTGTCCATCCTAGGTGCGGGCTGCGGGGAAGCCCGGATGCGCCGTTCGACCCTTGTGCTCCGCCTCACGGTGCGTTAGCGTTCTATATGGGAACTACTAGTTCGATTATAGAACTTCTGGCAGTCAAGTGCATCCCCGCAGCCAATCTGTCACCAACGCAAGGGATCACTGATGATTGCCAAGCCGTGCACCGAGCTCAACGAGGCCGGTTCCTGAACCGAACCGACCGACCGCAGGAAAGGACTTTGAGGTCTTTTTTCGGGGCCGTCGAAGCTTTTTTCCTGAGATGTGTGCCCTATCACACAATTCATAGTAAGATTCTGAATACTAACTGACCGTTCGATCAGTAAAT
>DATITT010000427.1:0-5209 GCA_035467435.1 Arthrobacter sp.
GGCCATGGCCTCGACGGCGGCCGGGTTGACCTTGTCGGCGGGCTGGGAGCCGGCGGAGCGGACCTCGATGGCGCCCTCGGACAGGGTGGTGAGGAACGCGGCGGCCATCTGGGAGCGGCCCGCGTTGTGGACGCAGACGAACAGGACGGAAGGCTTCTTGGCGGTTTCGGCGGTCATTCGGGTCTCCTGGGGTGTGAGGGGGGAAAAGTTCAGCGCACGACGGCGGCGGGGGCGAAATAGCGTTTGCGGGCCCAGAGGGCCACATAGACCAGGGCCACAAGAACCGGGACTTCGATCAAGGGCCCGACGACGCCGGCGAGGGCCTGGCCTGAGGCGACGCCGAAGGTTCCGATCGCCACGGCGATGGCGAGTTCGAAGTTGTTGCCGGCGGCGGTGAACGCCAGGGTGGTGGTCTTGGCGTAGCCGAGGTCCAGCCACTTTCCGATCAGCATGCCGGCGCCGAAGACGACGAGGAAGTAGACCAGCAGCGGCAGGGCGATCCGGACGACGTCGAGCGGACGGGAGGTGATGGTGCCGCCCTGCAGGGAGAAAAGCAGGGTGATCGTGAACAGCAGGCCGTACAGCGCCCACGGGCCGAGCCTGGGCAGGAACGTTCCTTCGTACCAGTCGCGGCCCTTGGCTTTTTCGCCGATTGTGCGGGTGAGGAAGCCGGCCAGCAGCGGGATCCCCAGGAACACGAGCACCGAGGCGGTGATGGCCCAGAAGGAGAAGTCCGCGCTGGTGGTGGGCAGGCCCAGCCAATCCGGCAGCAGCTGCAGGTAGAACCAGCCGAGCGCGCCGAACGCGATGACCTGGAAGACGGAATTGATGGCCACGAGGACGGCGGCGGCTTCGCGGTCGCCGCACGCGAGGTCGTTCCAGATCATCACCATGGCGATGCAGCGGGCCAGGCCCACGATGATCAGGCCGGTCCGGTATTCGGGCAGGTCCGGGATGAAGATCCAGGCCAGGGCAAACATGAACGCCGGCGCCAGCACCCAGTTCAGCACCAGTGAGGTAATCATGAGTTTGCGGTCCCCGATCACGCGGTGGGCCTGGTCGTAGCGGACCTTCGCGAGGACGGGGTACATCATCACCAGCAGCCCGATGGCGATCGGCAGGGACACTTCGCCGACCTTGACCGCCTCCAGCGCGGTATTCAGGCCCGGGATGAAGCTGCCCAGGAGCAGGCCCAGGATCATCGCGGCAACGATCCACACCGGCAGCAAGCGGTCGAGCGTGGAGAGCTTGCCGACGACGGCAGCCCCGCCATCAAGGGTGGGCGACGGGTCGGTCTGGATGCTCACGGGACTCCTGTGCTGCTCGGCGTTACGCTAAATTGATGAATGTCGATATGAACTCTTCCAAATTACATCGATGAATGTCAATCTGTGTGCCGGCGCGGAAGATGAACACTGCGGAAACACCTCCGGGCCGTCAGGCCGGCTGCGGAATGGACGCCAGGGCCGTGAGCTTCTCTTCACCGATCGGCTCGGTGGCCAGCAGGGGCACGAGCGCGATCCTGTCGGCCAGCGCGCGGACCTTGGTGATTTCCGGGATCTCGGCGGCGGCACGGGCCTGCAGGAACGGGGTCTGCGGGCGGGCGGCGGCAATCGAGTTGTTGATCACCCAGGCCCACGGATGGATACCTGCCCGTTCCAGGTCTTCCTGCAGTCCCTGGGCCTCCAGCACCGGTGTGGTCTCGGCCAGGGTGATGAGCAGTACCTTGGTCTGGGCCGGATCCTGAAGCCGCATCAGCGGGGTCACGAACCCCATGGTGCTGCCGACCTGCCGGGCGATCTCGCGGTGGTACGACCCGGTGGCGTCCAGAAGCAGCAGTGTATGCCCCGTCGGTGCGGTGTCCATCACCACGAAATTGCGGCGGGATTCCTGGACTACCCGGGAGAACTGCCGGAAGACGGCGACCTCGTCGGTGCACGGGGACAGCAGGTCCTCGGCGAGGGCGGCGCGCCCGTCGGCGTCAAGGCTGTGGCCCTTGCTGGTCATTACATGGTCCCGGTACTCCTGGATCGCAGCCACGGGATCGATGCGTGAGACCTTCAGGCCCGGGATGGAACCGTGCAGCGTTTCGGTGAGATGGGCCGCGGGGTCGGTGGTGGTGAGGTGCACGGCGTGGCCACGGTTGGCCAGGGCAACAGCGAGCGCCGCGGCGACGGTGGTCTTGCCGACACCTCCCTTGCCCATGCACATCACGAGTCCGTGCCCGTCGCGTTCCATCTCGTCGACAAGGTCCGACAGGGCGGCATCCTCGAGCTCCGCGGCGGGCTCGGTGGCCGTGGGCGCGAAACTGCCCGGCGCGAACAGGGTTTCCAGCGCCGGAATGCCAACCATGTTGCCGGCTTTCAGCTCCAGGACGTCGCGGGGGAGCGCGGCAATACTGCCGGACATGGCGGCGACCGCCGCGGTTTCGCGGCTCCGCACGGCCTGTGCCAGCGGTTCGTCCCCGACACTGTGCGGCAGGACACCGTTGATGACCACGAATCCGCCGGCGATGCCAATCTGGTTAAGCTCCAGGAAGGTCCGCTCGATCTCCGTCAGCGAGGAAGTCTGCGCCCGTGCGACCAGCACGAGTCGCGTCCGGGCGGGGTCCGTTAGGGTCTGGACGGCTTTGGCGTAAACCTGTTTGTGTTTCTCCAGCCCGGACAGGGGTCCGAGGCAGGACGGATCGCCCTTGCCCGCGTCGAGGAAGTCAGTCCACGAGCCGGGCAGCTGCAGCAGCCGGATGGTGTGGCCGGTGGGTGCGGTGTCAAAAACAATATGGTCATACGCCCCATAGGCTTTGTCGTCAGCGAGCAGGTTGGTGAACTCGTCGAACGAGGCAACTTCCGTCGTGCAGGAGCCTGAGAGCCCCTCGGCGATGCTCGCCAGTTCGCTCTCCGGCAGAAGGCCCCGCACGGGGGCGATGATCCGCTCCCGGTACGCTGCGGCGGCCTGTTCCGGATCAATCTCCAGCGCGACCAGGCCGGGCACCGCTGGAATGGGCGTGATGGTGTTCCCGATCGTGACGCCGAACACCTGGCCCACGTTGGACGCGGGATCGGTGCTGACCAGGAGGACCTGTTTGCCGGCCCTGGCCAGGCTCAGGGCGGTGGCGCAGGCCACGGAGGTCTTGCCCACGCCGCCCTTGCCGGTGAAGAACAGGAAGCGGGGCGTGTTCTCAAGGAACTTCATGCCGGTCTAGCAGCTGCTCGTTGAGCCGCCGCAGCAGCCGGAGTTCTCGCTGAGGCCAAGCTCCGGGCGGATCCGGTCCTCTGCCGGAGCCTCATTGGTGAGGCCGGCGAAGCTGAGCAGCTGCTCGCGGTTCGGGTAGCTGCCGACGGCGACCGTGACGCCGTCGACCATGGTCAGGGGAAGCCCTTTGGAACCGACGGTGTGCAGGAAGCCGCGGACGGACTCGTCGGCGGCGAAGGCGGTGGGATCGCTCGCGAGGTTGTGGCGCGCGATGTCAGCCCCGAGGCTCTGGAGGTGGCGCACGTCGGCAGTGACCTCAAGGAGGGACTGGTCGACGTCGGGGCCGCAGACTCCGGTGTCGCAGCACAGTGCGGATTCGTAGATGTGGATAGCAGGCATGTGGTTCTCCTTGGCCTAGGTGCAAGTGAATGCGTGTCCAGTATATCGAGCTTTGTCGATAAATGGTCTTCCGCATGGCCGGGCTCTTCAGTTGTCCTGGGTCTGGGAGTACCTTGTCCCCATGGCCAAGGAAGAAGCCACTCTCACGGTTGACAGCCCGAGCGGAAAGCGGGACCTGCGGATTTCCAGCCCCAGCAGGGTCCTGTGGCCGCAGCTAGGGCTCACGAAGCTGGACCTCGCCCGGTACATTGTGGACGTCGGGGACGCCTTCCTGGCGGCGAATGGCAACCGTCCCGTGACGCTCCAGCGGTTCGGCGACACCATCGACGGTGAGCAGTTCTTCTCTAAGAATCCGCCGCGTGGCGCCCCTGACTTCGTGCGCTCGGTGATGGTGGTCTATCCCAGCGGACGCTCGCATCCGCAGCTCGTGATCGACGAGATTGCCACCGCTGTCTGGGCGGTGCAGATGAACACGGTGGTGTTCCATCCCTGGGCCTCGCGGGCCGGCAACCCGGACAACCCGGACCAGCTCCGGATCGACCTCGACCCGCAGCCGGGCACCGGATTCGAGGAGGCCGTGCCTGCCGCGCAGGAACTGCGCTCCGTCCTGTCCGAGGCCGGACTGGAGTCCTTTATCAAGACCTCCGGCAACCGGGGACTGCATGTGTTCGCCCCGATCGAACCCAGCCACGAGTTCCTTGAGGTGCGGCACGCCGTGATCGCCGCCGCCCGCGAACTTGAGCGGCGGTTGCCCGACAAGGTCACCACTGCCTGGTGGAAGGAAGAGCGGGGAACGAGGATTTTCGTCGACTTCAACCAGGCGAACCGGGACCGCACCATGGCCGGGGCCTACAGTCCACGTGCCCTGCCCGGTGCCACCGTTTCCTGCCCGATCGCCTGGGCGGAGCTGGGGCACGTCACCACGAAGGACTTCACTCTCTTCACGGTGCCGCAACGGCTCAAGGCCACCGGAGACCCGTGGGCGCAGATGCAGGCGAAGCCGGGCACCATCGACGTTCTGCTGCAGTGGTGGAAGCGTGACCTCGAGGACGGGCTCGGTGAGCTGCCTTTCCCGCCCGACTTCCCGAAAATGCCGGGCGAGCCAATGCGGGTGCAGCCCAGCCGGGCCAGGACCAAGGAATAGGGCGGGGTCAGACGCCGAGCAGGCGCTGGCCGTTGAACCAGCAGACAGTGCGCAACCAGTCGTCGTCGAGCCGGGGCTCCTTGTCCCGGAGCCGTTCCAGCGCTTCCAGCTGATGGGCGTACGCGTACGGGATGTTCGGGAAGTCGCTGCCAAGCACAACCCGATCCGGCATCGCGGCCAGCCGCGGCAGGAGTTCGGGCGGGAAGGGTGCGGCGGCCTCGAAGAAGTCCGTGAAAACCATGGTGGTGTCCAGGTGGAGGCGCGGGTACCTCTCGGCCAGGTCCAGGAACTCGCCATACTCAGGGGCCCCCAGATGGGCGACGACGGCGGTCAGCTGCGGATGGCGGCGCAGAACACCCTCCAGCTTGTCCGGGCCGGTGAAGCCGGGCCGCGGAACCGGGCCGCTGCCCACATGCACAACGACCGGAACACCGGTCTCGGCCAGCAGGCCCCAGACCGGGTCGAGGACCGGCT
>DATITT010000428.1:0-2504 GCA_035467435.1 Arthrobacter sp.
CGACGCGGATCACGCCGGCCTGGCGCATCATCGCGTCGAGGGCCTCCGGCGGGGCCTGGGTGGTGCGGACGGCGTGGCCCGGGGGCAGTCCCATCGCGGCGGATTTCGCCACGATGACCGGCTTGGTCCGGGCCAGGCGCCGGGCCAGGCGCGAGAACTTGCGCGGGTTACCGATCGATTCCAGGTAGAGCCCCACGGCGGTCGTGTCGGCGTCGTCCTCCCAGTACTGCATCATGTCGTTGCCGGAGACGTCGGCGCGGTTCCCGGCCGAGAGGAAAGTGGAGATCCCGACGCGGCGCCGGCTGGAGGCCGCGTAGAGGGAGACGCCGATCGCTGCCGACTGGCTGAACAGGCCCAGGCCGCCGCGGCGGCCCAGCGCGGGCGCCATCGAGGCGTTGAGGGACACGGCGGGGTTGGTGTTCATGATGCCCAGCGAGGCCGGGCCGATCACGCGCATGCCGTTGGCGCGGGCCTGCCGGACGAGTTCGCGCTGCCGGGCGAGGCCGCGTTCGCCGTCGTCCCCGTACCCGGCGGTGGCCACCACGATCCCCTTGACCCCGGCGGCGCCGCATTCCTCCACAACCTTGGGGACCTCGGCGTACGGGACGGCGATGATGGCAAGCTTGACCGGGCCCGGCACCTCGGAGAGCCGGGCGAAGGAGAGCATGCCGGCGAGTTCGAAGGCTTCCGGGTTGATCGCGTAGACCGGGCCGGTGAACCCGCCTTCAATGATGTGCTCCAGCAGCTGGTAGCCCACAGTGCCCCATTTGCGGCTGGCCCCGATGACGGCGACGGAGGACGGGGCGAGCAGTTCCTGGATGCTGCGGGCTTCGGCGCGGTGTTCCCGGGATTCCATCACGGCGCGGGACTTGTCCGTGGGGTCGATGTTGAATTCGAGGCTGACCACACCGTCGTCGAAGTGGCGTTTGACGTCGTAGCCGGCGTCGGAGAACACCATGAGCATTTTGCGGTTTTCCGGGAGCACCTCGGCGCTGAATTTCCGGATCCCGTTTTCGCGGGCGGCGGCGGCGAGGTGTTCGAGCAGGATGGAGCCGATGCCGCGGCCCTGGTGCGCGTCGGAGATGTTGAACGCGACTTCCGCTTCCTCGGGGTCATCGAGCCGGTCGTAGCGGCCAATGCCCATAATCTCCCCGCCGATGGTGATCACGAGGGCCACCCGGTCCTTGTAGTCCACCTCGGTGAACCGTTTGAGTTCCTTGGCGGAGAGTTTGGACTTGAACGCGAAGAACCGCATATAGATGGACTTCTGCGACTGCCCCACATGAAAGGCCTGCACCGCGTCCGAGTCGGACGGGTGGATCGGGCGCAGATGAGCCGTCCCGCCGTCGCGCAGCACAACATCAGCTTCCCAATATTCCGGATATACGCCGTCCACGGGCTGATCCACCATAGGCTTAGCCTAGTCATAAACTCACGCAGCTTTCGTTCTGCACCCCTCAGAAGGACCCACCCGCCTCATGGCCCGCCGCCAAACCCCGTCCCCTGCAGGGGAAGCCAGCCAGGATTTCGTAGAAAACATCGTCGATATTGACGTCACATCCGAAATGGAAGGCTCGTTCCTTGAGTACGCCTATTCGGTGATCTACTCGCGGGCCCTCCCGGACGCCCGCGACGGACTGAAGCCCGTGCAGCGGCGCATCCTGTACATGATGAGCGAGATGGGCCTGCGGCCGGACCGCGGCCACGTCAAGAGCGCCCGTGTGGTGGGCGAGGTCATGGGCAAGCTGCACCCGCACGGTGACACCGCGATCTACGACGCCATGGTGCGGATGGCACAGGACTTTTCGCTGCGGCTGCCGCTCATCGACGGCCACGGCAACTTCGGCTCGCTCGACGACGGCCCCGCCGCCCCGCGGTACACCGAGGCCCGCCTCGCGGCCGCGGCCCTGACCCTGACGGACCACCTCGACGAGGACGTCGTCGACTTCGTCCCCAACTATGACAACCAGCTGACCCAGCCGGACGTGCTGCCGGCGGCCTTCCCGAACCTGCTGGTCAACGGCGCCACCGGCATCGCCGTCGGCATGGCCACGAACATGGCCCCGCACAACCTGGTGGAAGTGATCGCCGCGGCCCGGCACCTGATCGAGCACCCGGACGCCACGCTCGAGGACATCATGCGGTTCGTCCCCGGCCCGGACCTGCCCACCGGCGGCCGGATCGTGGGCCTGGACGGCATCCGCGACGCCTACGCCACCGGCCGCGGCTCCTTCAAGACCCGCGCCAAGGTCGAGGTCGAACAGCTTTCGGCCCGCCGCACCGGGCTGGTGGTCACGGAACTGCCGTACATGGTGGGGCCGGAAAAGGTGATCGAAAAGATCAAGGACGCCGTCAACGGCAAGAAGCTCGCCGGCATCAGCGACATCGTGGACCTTACGGACCGCAAGCACGGCCTGCGCCTGGGGATCGAGCTGAAGAACGGCTTCAACCCGAATGCCGTGCTGCAGCAGCTGTACCGCTACTCGCCGATGGAGGATTCCTTC
>DATITT010000429.1:0-6036 GCA_035467435.1 Arthrobacter sp.
GAGGGTGGAGAGGTCGAATGCCAGGCCGCGGTCGTGATTGGGGTGGGGTTCGTGCGGTGGATGCGGAGACGTGATCATGCGTCCATGGAACCCCGGGGCACTATGCCCTGGCTGGGCCCTGCCTGTGTACCCGCTGTGGCCTGCCGGAGCGGCGCGGGCGCTGGCTGCAGTGCGGGACATGCCCTCCGCGTCCGCCCGGGGCCGGGCATGTCCCGCACCGGCCGCTGGACATGCCCTCCCCTGGCCGCGCCGAGTGGACGTAGCGCCACTATGTCCACTTCGGCGCGGCAGGAGTGGGCATGTCCCGTGGTGCTGAGGGGGCGGGGTCGAGGCTGCCTCACTGGCAATTGGGAAGTGTGCCTGAAACCACTGCTTCGGACTCCCCGTGCCGCGCAGCCCCTGTCCCTTGCTCAGTAGTCCGGGTTGCTTGGCACCACCAGGCCGGTCTCGTAGGCGTACACCACGGCCTGCACGCGGTCGCGAAGATGGAGCTTGTTGAGGATCCGGCGCACATGTGTCTTGACCGTGGCTTCGGAGAGGAAGTACCGGTGCGCAATCTCGGCGTTGGAGAGCCCCTCGGCCATGGCCCCGAGCATCTCGGTTTCGCGCGGGGTGAGGTCTTCCAGCAGTGGATCCCTGGCCGGCCTGACGCCCGCGGGGGCTCCGCCGGTGGCCGGATCGGCCCCGTTGCCCCGGACATACGTTTCGAGCAGCCGCCGGGTAATGCGCGGGGCCACCACCGCGTCACCGCTCGCCACCACCCGGACGGCACTGATGAGTCCCGCGGGCGCCACGTCCTTGAGCAGGAAGGCCGAGGCCCCGGCCTGAAGCCCGGCGAACGCGTATTCGTCGAGGTCGAAGGTGGTGAGGATGATGATCCTCGCGTGGGCCCCGGACGCGGTGATGGCCCGCGTGGCCTCGATCCCGTCCAGCACCGGCATCCGCACGTCCATCAGCACAACGTCGGGCGCGAGCTCGCGGACCTGGCGGACCGCGTCGGCGCCGTCGGAGGCCTCGCCCACAACCGCCAGATCATTCTCGCCCTCCAGGATCAGGCGGAAGCCCATCCTCAGGAGGGGCTGGTCATCCACCAGCAGGATGCGGATCGGTCCGGTTTCGCTCATCTGTTCCCCTTGCCTCATGTGCCCTTGCTTCCGTTGTCGCCGTTCCAGTGCAGGACGGCGTGCACGCGCCAACCGTGATCGGGGCTCGGGCCTGCCTCCACCGTGCCTGCGTAGATTCGTGCCCGTTCCCGCATTCCGGCGAGACCCTGCCCCGTCCCCACGGATCCGGGGGATTTCCGCGCCGCCTCACCAGCCACGCCGCCGGCGTCGATGGTGCCCTTGCCGTCGTCGACGACGTCGATGGTGACCGTGGAGCCGTTCCGGGCAATGGCCACGTCCACCCGGCCCAGCGAGCGGCCGTAGCGCAGTACGTTCGTTAGCGACTCTTGCACGATCCGGTAGACCGTCAGCTGGAACGCGGCGTCGTCCGGCAACGAGGGGCCGGCGTGCGTGTAGTGCAGCGGGAGCCCCGCGGTGCGGAAGCCCCCGAGGAGTTTGCGCAGATTGTCCCCGGCCACGAGCGGTTCGCGCGGAGCCTCCCCGGGGGCCGAGTCGTCGCGCAGCACGCCGAGCACGCGCCGCATGTCCGCCAGTGCGGTGCGGCCGGTGCGGGAGAGTTCCCCGAGGACCTCCGCCGCCCTGGCCGGATCCTTTTTGACGACGACGGCGGCACCGTCCGCCAGGCTGATCATCACCGTGAGCGAGTGCGCCACGACGTCGTGCATTTCGCGGGCGATGCGGTTGCGTTCGGTGACCGACCCGAGCCGCGCGGTCCTCGCGGCCCAGGCCGCAATCTCGTGCTCGTGCTCGCGCCGTTGCCGGACCGAGACGCCGAGCCCGGTGGCAATGACGTTGGAGAGGGTGATGCTGACGGCGGAGGCGATGCTGGTGATCAGCTGGAGGTTCTCCGGCGTGTTCACGCCCATGTCCGGCAGCCGGCCATCCAGCGGACCAATTGCCAGCAGGAAGTACACGAACACCAGCGGCACAGTAGCCGCCACCAGGCACACGACCGCAAACCGGCGGCTGCGGGCCGCCGCGACGGAATAGAGCGCAAACCACAGCCCGGCGGTGACGTTGGAACCCCACGGGTGGAGCAGGGTCACGCCCATTTCCAGCAGGGCCACGGCGGCCACCACCAGTACCGGATGGCTCCGCCGGAACCACAGCGCCGCCGCGGTCGCTACGAGCAGCGCGGCAACCGGCCAGACGCCGTCGCGGACCGCTTCCGCCGCGGCGGGGGTCACCAGCAGCAGGTAGCAGGCCACCACCACGGCATCCATCGCCCGCGGATGCTGGAACAGGTAACGCCGGACGCGCCCTCGCCGCCGGGCGGCGATTTCAGCGAAGGACGCGTCAGCCTGGCCGGCTGGCGCGTCCTTCACGGGAACTGCATCGATCATGCTCTGAGCCTAGACGGTGAGACCGGGGCCTAGACGTCCCGCTTTTTCAGCAACACGGCGGCCAGGACCACCGGGATGACGACCCAGGCGCCCAGCACCATAGCGGCCTGCCAGGCCTCCAGCGTGTCCGGGACATGCTGCACGGCTGTCATGGGTTCGACCGTGTTGCCGGGCAGGTACTTGCGGGCCTCCACGAAGAAGTCGCCCGGGATCAGCTGGAAGGCGATCGGTGCCACGAAGAACAACCCGACAAGGCTCATGATGCCGCCGGCGGAATTGCGGATCAGCGAGCCCAGGGCCATGCCAATGGCAGCAACGGCGGCCACGTAGAGGCTGTTGACGAGCAGCAGCTTCACCGATTGCGAGCTGGCGAGGTCCAGTTTGAGGTTGTAGTTGTCCAGAATCGGCAGCGACACCAGGCCGGCCAGGTATACGGAGGCCGCGGTGAGGACGAACGCCGTCACCATGACCACGAGCAGCTTGGCGGCGTACGCCGGGATCCGCTTGGGGACGGCCGCGAAGGTGGAGCGGGCCATGCCCGTGGTGAACTCGGAACTCATCAGCAGCACCCCGAGTGAGCCCAGGATCAACTGGGCGAACGCGATGCCGGACGTCGGGACGCCCACGGCGAGGTCCCCGCCCTGGGAGGCGAAGGCCGCGGCCGCTTCCGGATCACTGAGCGCGGCCTCGGCGAACTGTCCCGTCCCCCAGGCGGAGAGGGCACCGAAGCCCACGACGACCAGAACGGTGCAGCCCAGCAGGATCAGGGTGGACAGGAGCGTGCGGAACTTGATGAATTCGGAGTTCAGCACCCGGAAGAAGCTGGGGCCCGGGCCGGTGCTGGTGCCGGACATCCCGCCGGCCTTGGCGTCGCCCGCGTGTGCGCCGCGGTGGGAGGGATCGAGAGTGGTTGAGCTCATGGCTTGGTTGCCTCCGGACTGGACGGGGCGGCAGCGCCCGTGGTGATCAGTGAGTGGTATTCGACCTCATCCTTGGTCAGTTCCATGTAGGCCTCCTCGAGGCTGGCCTGAAGCGGGGTGAGTTCGTAGATCATGACGCGGCTGTCGAGGGCCGCGCGGGCAATCCCGCGCGGATCCAGGCCCGTGACCTCGAGCAGTTCGTCCTCCTGCAGCTCCACGGAAACGCCGTCGCCGGCGAGCAGGTGCATCAGCTGGTCCGGCTGGTCGGTGCGGACGCGGGTGCGGATCTGGCCCTTTCCGGTGATGATGTCCTGGATCGGCGCATCGGCGATGATCCGGCCGCGGCCGATCACGATCAGGTGGTCGGCGGTGACGGCCATCTCGCTCATGAGGTGGCTGGAGAGGAACACTGTGCGTCCCTCGGAGGCAAGGTATTTGACCAGATTTCGAACCCAGACGACGCCCTCCGGGTCCAGCCCGTTGACCGGCTCATCCAGAATGATCGTCTGCGGGTCACCGAGCAGGGCCGCGGCGATCCCGAGCCGCTGTCCCATGCCGAGGGAAAAACCGCCGACCTTCTTCTTGGCCACGTCGGCCAGCCCCGTCATCTCGATGACATCGTGCACGCGTTTTTTGGGGATGCTGTGCGTGGCGGCCATCGCGAGCAGGTGGTTGTAGGCGGAGCGGCTGGTGTGGACGGCCTTGGCGTCGAGCAGCGCACCGACGTCGCGCAGTGGCGCGGCGTGCCGGGCGAACGGGGCGCCGTTGACGGTGACGGTGCCCGACGTCGGCCGGTCCAGCCCCACGATCATGCGCATGGTCGTGGATTTGCCGGCTCCGTTCGGGCCCAGGAAGCCGGTGACCCGGCCGGCTTCGACAGTGAAGTTGACTCCGGCGACGGCGGTCTTGTCGCCGTAAACCTTGGTCAGGCCTCGTGCTTCGATCATGGAAGCGTTCCTTTGCGTAGCAGTGGGGGTTGGTGTACCCACCACGCTACCGAGGCGGAGGCCCGGTTTCGCCGGTCTCAGGGATGATTCAGGGTCGAATCAGGGTAGTCCGGGAGGATGACGGTGCGGCCGCCAGGATGCCGGGGAGTAGTACGTCAGGGCGCCGGGCGTCACCGAGAATTCGACGCTGCGGACCCCGGGCATGACCTCCCCGTCCACCGCCAGGACCATGGTGGTGTTCCCTGGTTCCACCCGGATGTTGCTGGATTCGCTGAGGTGGGTGATCCGGGAGGTGGCGACGGTTCCGGTCAGCACGGACCACAGCAGCCGGACCCGGGCAAACGACTCGTCTGCGGTGATCATCCTGAGGTCGAAGACACCGTCGTCGAGGACCGGGCGGACCAGCGGGGCGTGGTCGCGGGGGTAGTACCGTCCGCGACCGATGAAAAGGATCCACACTTTATGCCGCACCCCGTCGACGATCAGGGGGGTGGGCGTCCCGGCAGCAAAGGTCCGCAACATCGCGACGACGCCGGCCAGGGGTTTCCCGAGGGCCGGCTGGAGCAGTTCGCGCCGCCGGACCAGGTTCGGGTAGAGGCCGATGCTCCCGGTGTTGAGCATCGTCAGATGCAATAGCTCGGGGCTGTGGGAAAGTCCGCGCTCCACCGACACCGTGCCAACATCCGCCCGTGCCGCTTCGCCGCGGGACGCCGCCTTGACGGCGGCCGTGAGGTTAGGGGTTCCGGCGTCACGGGCGAAGTGGTTCAGGGTACCGCCCGGCAGCACCAGGAGCGGGAGGGAGTGCGCGATGGCGGCCGCGGCCGCCGTGCCGACCGTACCGTCGCCGCCCCAGACGCCCAAGGCAATAACCCCGGGCCGGCCGGCCACCCGTGCGATCTCCTCCGCGAGGTCCTCGTTCTGGGCGACCTCTTTTATATACGCCTTAGGGAATATCTTTTGGAGCGCGGCTGCAGTCTTTTCCGCGTACGAGCCGCCCAGAGTATTCACCACGATGCCAAGACCCTCACCCTCCGGGAGCTTCTCTGCTTTCACGGGAGTGCGCCGGAGCTCGGGAATCGGTGGCCGGACGGGCCACCAATTCCGCGTGACCAGGGCAGCCCCCGCACCGATCGCCGATCCAAAGAACACATCCGAGGGCCAGTGGGCGCCGGTGTGGACCCGGGAGTAGGCGACGCCCGCCGCGAGGGGGGCCAGCGCTGCGCCGAGGGCCGGCCGCACGAGACCGACGCCGAGGGCGAAAGCCACGGCCGAGGCGGAGTGTCCCGAGGGCATGGAGGAGCTCGTGGGCTGGGGATGGACGAAGCGGAAGGCCGGAAGGTGTTCCGGCCGCGGGCGCGCCCGCGGCAGCAGGGTTTTGAACCCGAGATTCGTGACCGCGGACGCGACGGCCTGCGCCAGCAATCCGTGGAGGGCGGCGCGTCGCGTTGTGCCGGGGAAGTGGGCCATCACGGCGGCGATGCCGAACCAGAGCTTGCCCTTGTTCGCCGCGGCGGACAGCCGCCGGAAAAAGTCGTCATGAGTGCCCCGGGGGATGCCGGACACGGTGCGTACGAGTTTCCGGTCGAGTTTATCCACCCGGCTCGGCGCCTTCCTCAGCGTGCTGCGCATGCGTCCACCTTACTGCCGGACCGGGGTGGCACGCCGTCAGACTTGGGGGACGGCCATAGGTCTTGCCGCCGCA
>DATITT010000430.1:0-3810 GCA_035467435.1 Arthrobacter sp.
CGTCTACGGGATCAACACCGGTCCGGGCGGGCACACGTTGATCAGTTGCAAGGACGTGACCGTTCCTGCTCCCCTGTCGACCATCGTGGAGAAGGGTCGTGCCCCGATCGGTAACGTCGAGTCGGTGGCCGTCAGCGCGGGCAAGATCTCCGTCGCCGGCTGGGCCCTGGATCCGGACACGGCGTCGCCGATCGCGGTGCATGTGTATGTGGATTCCGTAGGCGCTGCGTTCACCGCGAACAGGGACCGTCCGGATATCGGGGCGGCCTATCCGGGGTACGGCTCGGCGCACGGTTTCGTGGAGTCGATCGCGGCGTCGGCGGGTTCGCACCGGGTGTGCGTGTACGGGATCAATACCGGTGCGGGCGGGCACACGTTGATGGGATGCCAGACCGTCACGGTTTAGCCGTGCGATCAGCTCGGATATCCTGACAGGATGGCCCCGCCTTCGGTGGCCTGGCCTCCGGGATTCGGCAGGTAGGTGAAACAGGCCGATCCGCCTCGTGGGGCGGACAAGGAAAAGGGATCAAGTGCGACGATTTTTTGATGCGGTGGCAGCGGGCAAATGGGTCACCCTGATCGTCAGCTGTCTGCTCCTCTTCCTGGTCTCAGCGGCATGGGCGATCAGTACCCCGCTTGGAGCGAGCCCGGACGAGCCTGCGCACATCATCAAAGCTGCGTCGGTGGCTCGCGGACAGTTCATCGGTGAGATCACGGAGGCTCCGGCCGTGACACGGGTGGAGATTCCCTCCGGGCTGGCCGCGGCAGCCAAATGGCCGTGCTTCGCCTTCGACGGCGCGAAGGAAGCGGACTGTATCCCCCAGGTCACGAACGGCACCGACCTGGTCAGCGCGACAACGTCCGCAGGGCTGTACAACCCGACGTACTATGCGATCGTCGGCGTCCCCTCGCTGCTCACCGAAGACACCTCACGAGCCGTGATGCTGATGCGCCTGACCGGGGGCCTCGTGGCCTCGTTCTTCCTGGCCATCACCTTCAGCGCGATGGTCCGGTTGGGTAATCCGCTCTGGACCGGCCTCGGGTTCGTGGCAGCGCTGACCCCGATGGTGTTCTTCCTGAACGGCGCCGTGAATCCCAACGCACTGGAAATTGCGACGGGCGCAGCATTGCTGGCGTCACTGTTGGTCGTCGTTACCGGTAAGTCCGCCCACGACAGATGGTGGCTCGGGGCGGTGGCCACCAGTGGGTTCCTCCTCGCCCAGGCTCGGGGGCTCTCTCCACTGTGGATGGCCCTGATCGCCGTCGCGGTGCTGACCTTCACCCCCTGGGCGCGGTTGTCGGTGCTACTGAAACGCCTCGATGTTTGGATCACCGTCCTGATCCTCGCTGCCGGTGTCGTCGTGTCCGGGCTGTGGATTCTGGCGACCGGCACCCTCGGAAGTATGGGGGTGTTTCCCGGCGCCGGCGAGGTCGGGCGCGCTGAGGCGTTCGTCGAAATGCTGGTCGGGCGGTCCTTCGACCCGGGACTTGTCGGGGTATTCGGCTGGCTCGACACGCTGTCGCCGGCCCTCAACTATGTGCTCTGGTCCGCGCTGGGGCTGGGGTTGGTGGTGGGCGCTCTGACTGTCGCGCGCGGGCGCGCACTGGCCGCCGTCATCGTTGGTCTGGCGGGTTTGATGCTCGTGCCGCCGATCGTGCAGGCGGCGTCAGTGGAAACGTCCGGGTACATCTGGCAGGGCAGGTACGCGTTGGTCGCCTTCGTGGTCGTGATGCTGATCGCCGGCGTTGCGATCGGGGCGGAATCGCGGATGACGGCCGCGCCGACCGGGCTGCGCCAGCCGACGCGGTTCATCGGAATTGTCGGTGGCCTGATCGTGCTGGGGCAGGTTTTCGCTCTGACGACGGCGATCAAACGGTATTCCGTCGGCACCGACACGAGCTGGTTGGATGCCCTCCAACAGGTGCCGCTCTGGGTGCCGCCGGGGGGCACGTGGATCTGGCAGGTGGTCGCCGGCATCGGAATGACAGGAATCATCGCCCTGTGGGCGGTGGCATTCCGGGGGTCCGTGGTGAGCAGCAGGAGCCTTCAACGGCATGCGTCCCCGGAAGTTTCCGCCACCCCCAGCGCAGTCGTCAGCTGAGCTGTGAGGTCACTGCGGCGATGAGGGTGGACTCGACCCCTCCGACACCGGCTTTCAAATGGGCCAGGTGCGAGTAAACGGTCATGCTGCCCCCCGCGATCCCCGGGGAGTCGGGGTCCCAGCCGCCCTCGTAGCTGCCGCCCGTGACGTAGGGCGGAAAGAAGTTGTTTGCGGGAACGTAGCAGCTGACCTCGTTGGCATAGCCGCCGATGAGGATTCCGTTCGCCCCGCCGAAGCGGTTGCGGAAGTAGGTGCCGTAGCCGCTGACCAATTCGCCGCCGGTAAGGGCGATCCGGAGTGTAGGACTTCCCTGCAACTTCCAGACCTGTATCGGGGTCGGGATGGACGTTTCGATGGTGTCGCTGTCGATGCGGCTGATCATGAGTGCGGCGTGGCGCTGAAACCAGGCCGGCTGGCCCGCCGGATTGTCCAGCCTCTCCACGTAGGCCGCTCGAACCGCGGCGAGGTTGGCGGCCGTGGCGAGAATGTCGAGCGGGAGGTCGACTTCCTTGTAGCTGCTCTGGAGAGGGCCGGAGAGTGCTCGTCCTGCCGTACCGGCCGCGGTCGACACGGCGCTACCCAGCGCTGAGCTGTGGGCGTCACGCAGGGCCCAGCCGCGGACACCGGCGGGATCCTGGTCGCCGGCCGGACCCTGCAGGAACATGGCGAAGCTGCCCGGTCGGGCATTCTCGATGTACGTGCAGGCGCCGGCAGGCCAATCGCCGTCGAAGAGTTCGCGCCATCCGGCGCTGACCGGGTGACAGCCGTAGCTGAAGATGACGGCCCGGGGGAATCCGTCGCTCCGCCGAGCGGTGAGCACGGGTACCTGCTTTTCGACGGTGGGCAACCCCACTCGGTTGACGGCGAAACCAGCGCTGGTCACCTTGTAGTCGAGCGTCACGGAGGTCCGAGCGGCATTCAGCGCCCTGGTCACCACCTCGACGATCTTGTCCTGGAGCCATGAACTGTAGTTCCGGAGGAGGGTGAGGTCGGAGAGGCCGTAGGTGACGAAGGGATGCAGCATATCGATGAGGGCCGGACCGTTGTGGGTGTGGGTGGCCTGCAGAGTGATGTCGGAGTTGGACCACCCCGCCAGCGCCAGCAAGCGCGGCCGCAATGACAGGTTCATCGATCGAGGGATGGCCAGGAGGTCCAGGGTGATGAGGGCGTTCGGGTACGAGTCGTCCCACAGGATGACGCAGCGAGCGTACAGCGGTTCCCGGTACGGATTGCTGCTCGAGGCCACGCGCGGAGCGGACTGCACGCCATAGCCGGCCATATACGGATTGCTGTCCAGGGTGGGAGTGATACTCACCTTGGCTGTGGAGACCTGAAAGCTCACGGATGTCCCCCCTTTCCACGGACAATGTAGACCGGAGCGGAGGGGCGTTACTAGCCCCCCGTGTGAGGCGTGTAGATTTCGTCCATGCTTCCTCACTTCGGTTCGCACCCCGGTCGGTCGGTCGCACTGCCGCCGGCCTCCTCCCTCCTCCTGACGGCGATTCTGGTTGTGGGCGGCCTGTTCGCGCCCACGGCGGCCACCGGAGGGGCCTTCGGCGCCGCCGTCACGGCGGGTGAACCGGCCGCGCCGACGGTCCTGGCCCGCGACGGTGGCGGGGTGTTGTGGTCATATCCCGGAGATGGCGCCGGCGGTTGGTTGCCGCGCTCACAGGTGGGGTCGGGCTGGAACGGGATGACGAGCATCCTG
>DATITT010000431.1:0-5305 GCA_035467435.1 Arthrobacter sp.
GGCGTCAGCCAGCCGGGCCATGGCCGGCAGGCTGTACCAGACGTGCTCGTTGAAACCGGCAGGTGCATGGCCGTGGCCGTCAGCGTCGGCCGTGGCGGAGGGGCCGGCTTCCTCTTCCGGAGCCAGCCCGGAGAGCTCGACGGCATTCAGCACCTTGCCGTGGTCCAGGCCCGTGTCCTCCGCGAGTTTGGGGAGGAAGTCGTCGTAGCCGCCGCCGTTTTCGACAACCAGATCGGCTTTGGACACCGCCAGCTTGTCCTGCGTGGTGGCCTCGTAGGAGTGCGGGTCCTGGCTGGTGCGCGCGATGATCGACGTGACCCGCACCTTGTCTGCGCCGATGCTGCTGACGATGTCCCCGTAGACGCTGGTGGAGGCGACGACCTCGACAATTCCGTCGCCGGCGCTGGCGGAATTCCCCGACCCGGAATTTCCCGACGTCGGGGCGCAGGCCGTCAGCAGCAGGGTGGCGCCGGCAAAGGCGGCGACGATGGCACGGGCAGCGGGACGGTGCACGGGAAACCTCGGATCTGTTATTGAGAATCAGGAGCAATAGCTCGAGTGTATCCCTAAATAGGAATGATTCCTATTTAGGGATACACCGGCAGCTACTGGTCCTGTCCGAGCCTCCGGTAGCCGGTGGCCTGGGTGGCATCCCGGATCTCACCGACGAGCTGCTCGATGACGTCCTCCAGGAACAGGACGCCCTGGGTGAGGCCGTCCGGGCCGATCACGCGGGCCAGGTGCGATCCGGTCCGCTGCATGACGGACATGGCTTTCTCGATTTCGTCGTCCATCGCCAGGTTCGCCAGGGACCGGATGTGGCTCTCCGCGATCGGCTGGTGGTACGCCGCGTCGGGGATGGAGAGCACGTCCTTGATGTGCAGGTAGCCGGAGAGCATCCCGTCGTCGTCGAGCATCGGGAAGCGGGAGAACCCGGTGCGGCTCACGGCCTTCTCGAACTCCACCGGGGTGGTGTTCGATTTCATCATCACGAGCTTGTCGAGCGGAACCATCACATCGGACGCAGTGTATTCCGAGAACTCCAACGCACCGGTGATGAGTCCGGCGTCGTCGTCCACGAGCCCGTGGCGGGTGGATTCCTGCACGATCGACTGGACTTCCTCGAGGGTGAAGGAGGAGGTGACCTCATCCTTCGGCTCGATCCGCATCAGTTTCAGGATGTGGTTCGCGGACCAGTTGAGCGCCACGATCACCGGCTTCACCAGCCGGGCGATGAACATCAGCGGCGGGGCCAGCAGTAGCGCTGCCTTGTCCGCCACGGAGACCGAGATGTTCTTCGGGACCATCTCGCCGATGGTGACGTGCAGGAACGTGACCAGCAGCAGGGCGACGGCGAAGGCCACAATGTCGGCGATTTCCACCGGGATGCCGACCGCTTCCAGCGGCACGGCCATCAGGTGGTGGATCGCCGGTTCGGCCACCTGCAGGATCAGCAGCGAGCAGACGGTGATCCCGAGCTGCGCGCAGGCGAGCATCAACGAGACGTTCTCCATGGCGCGCAAAGTGGTTTGCGCCCGCTTGGATCCTGCCTCGGCGAGCGGCTCGATCTGGCTCCGGCGGGCGGACATGACCGCGAATTCGGCACCAACAAAAAAGGCGTTGCCGAGCAGCAGCACCACAAGCCAAAAAATTCCGGCCCAGTCGCTCATGCGGCACCGACCTGGCCGTTGGAGTGCTCCCCGTGATACACCCGGACGGGCTTGAAGCAGATCCGGTCAATCCTGCGCCCGTCCATGCGGGTGACGGCCAGGGTACCGCCGGCGACGCCGACGGTGTCCCCCACCGCTGCGATCCGGCCCAACTTGCTCATGACGTAGCCTCCCACCGTTTCGTAGGCAGACTCGTCGGGCACGGTCAGGCCCGGGATCTGTTCAGAGAGCTCATCGGGGCGAAGCAGACCCGGGAAGTACCAGTCCCCCGAGGCACTCTGCAGCAGTCCCGGGCGTACCTTGTCGTGTTCATCGGCCACTTCCCCGACGATTTCCTCGACAAGGTCCTCCAGGGTGGCGATGCCGGCGGTGCCGCCATACTCATCCAGGACCACGGCCAGCTGCAGGTTGCCTTCGCGCAGTTCCGCCAGCAGGGCGTCGAGGTGGATGGTGTCCGGAACCCGGAGAACGTCGGTCATGATGGCACCGGCCTCCAGCTTGGCGCGCCGGTCCGAGGGGACGGCGATGGCCTTCTTGATGTGCACCACGCCGCGGATGTCGTCCGAGGATTCCCCGATGACCGGGAAGCGCGAGTAGCCGGTGCGGCGTGCGGCCTCCACAATGTCGGAGACCGGCTGGTCGCCGTCGATGGTCTCGACCCGGATGCGGGGCGTCATGACGTCCGCCGCTGTCCGGCCCGAGAACTTGAGGGTCCGGGCGATGAAGTTGGCGGTCCCGGCGTCGAGGGTCCCCATCGCCGCCGAGCGGCGGACGAGTGAGGCCAGCTCGGCCGGAGTCCGCGCGCCCGAAATCTCTTCCTTGGCCTCCAGGCCGAAGATGTTGAGCACCTTGTTGGAGAAGCCGTTGAGCACCACAATGGCGGGTTTGAAGATCGCCGTGAAGATCAGCTGCGGGCGGGCCAGGGCCTTGCCCACCTGGAACGACAGCGCAATGGCCATGTTCTTTGGAACCAGCTCGCCGATCAGCATGGACAGGAGGGTCGCGAAGGCCATCGCCAGGACCAGCGACACGGAGGAAACTGCCGCATCCGGCAGCCCCAGGGCGCCCAGCGGGCCTTCGAGCAGTTTGCCCACCGACGGCTCCATGACGTAGCCGGTGAGCAGAGTGGTGATGGTGATGCCCAGCTGGCAGCTGGAGAGCTGCGTGGACAGGGACTTGAGGCATTTGAGCAGGGGCGCGGCGGCAGTATCGCCGCCATCCACGGCGCGCTGGACCGTGGCCTGGTCAAGGGCGACGAGGGAAAATTCAACGGCGACGAAGAAGCCGGTTCCGAGGATGAGCAGCAGGCCTGCTCCGAGAAGAATCCACTCCATTTAGCGGCCTGCTTCCGGGCCGGCGGGGCGGCGTTGGGCCCGGCTGGCGGGGTTTCGGGTGCCCGGGTGCCGGAACGGGCTGCCCGGCGGAGGATGGTCAGCCGCGGCTGACCCTGATTCCTGGAAGGACCCTGTTTCCTGAAAGGCACTTGGCTGGCGTGCCGCCGGAGAATAATGGGCGCGTGAACGGGGTTTGCCGGCTCTTCGGGTGGACTGCGCGGGAAAGGATTCCGTTCCCCGCTGACAGCCCCCAGGCCGGCACCTAGATTTACTGTCCATAAGGTTTTCAGTCTACAGGAGCGGCAGGCGCCGGCCGCCGTCGTGACACCGCCGGTGATGCCCGACGGCGGCCGCTGCCGCCATCCGCGCGGCTCACCAGCTCTGCGGGACCGGACGGCCTTCCTCGTAGCCGGCCGCGGACTGGATCCCGGCCACGGCGCGTTCCCGGAACTGCGCAAGATCCGCAGCACCGGCATAGCTCATCGAGCTGCGGAGCCCGGCAGTGATCATGTCCAGCAGGTCCTCGACGCCGGGCCGCACCGGATCGATGAACATCCGGGAGGTGGAGATGCCTTCCTCGAAGAGCGCCTTGCGGTCCTTTTCGAAGGCGCCCTCGCGCTGGTTGCGGTTCTGCACGGCGCGGGCGGAGGCCATGCCGAAACTCTCCTTGAACTGCCTTCCGGCGGCGTCCTGCTGCAGGTCCCCCGGGCTCTCGTGCGTGCCGGCGAACCAGGATCCGATCATCACCTGGCTGGCCCCGGCCGCCAGGGCCAGCGCGACGTCGCGCGGGTAGCGGACTCCGCCGTCGGCCCAGACGCGCCCGCCGGCAGCGCGCGCGGCCGCCGAGCATTCGAGCACGGCGGAGAACTGCGGCCGGCCCACGGCCGTCATCATGCGTGTGGTGCACATGGCCCCGGGACCAACACCGACCTTGACGATGTCCGCGCCGGCCTGGATGAGTTCGCGGGTCGCCTCCGCTGTGACCACGTTCCCTGCCACCACGGGCACGCCCGGGTTGAGGCCCTTCACCGCGGCCAGGGCATCAAACATCTTCTGCTGGTGGCCGTGCGCGGTGTCCAGGACCAGCACGTTGACCCCGGCGGCCAGGAGTTCCGCGGCACGCCCGGCGACATCGCCGTTGATTCCGACGGCGGCGGCCACCTGGAGCCTGCCGGCAGGATCCAGAGAGGGCCGGTACATCGTGGAGCGCAGGGCGCCTTTCCGGGTGAGGACGCCGGCCAGGACGCCGTCGCGCTGCACGGGGACAAAGTCGGTCCCGGCGGCGTCCATCGCGTCGAAGGCACGGCGCAGGCCGGCCCCCGGCCCGGCGCCGGACCCGCCGTCGGGGGCGTCTTCCAGCAGTGCCGCGTCCAGCACCAGCGGCAGGTGGCGCATCACCGAGGCGAGCGAGGCGAATCGGTCCTGGCCCTCGCAGTCGGCGGCCCGGACGATGCCGGTGACGGCGCCGGAGTCCTCCACGACCAGAATGGCCCCGTGCGGACGCTTGCCCATCAGGTGCAGGGCATCTATGACGGTGTCGGCCGGCGACAGCGTGACAGGGGTTTCCAAGACGCTGTGGCGGGTCTTGATCCAGGCCGTGACGCCGCTGATCACATCCAGCGGCACGTCCTGCGGCAGGACCGCCAGCCCGCCGCGCCTGGCCATGGTCTCGGCCATGCGCTTGCCCGTCACCGCCGTCATGTTGGCCGCGACGAGGGGAATCGCGGAGCCGGTCCCGTCGTCCGCGCCCAGGTCCACGTCCAGCCGGGAGGTGACGTCGGAACGGGACGGGACAAGGAAGAGGTCCGAATAGGTCAGGTCGGTGGTGGGTTCGGTCAGGAAACGCACGGCTGCTCCTTAAATAGGCATTCCGGTGCTCAACGGGTTCTCCGTGTGATTCTAGCGAGGCTTTCCACCGGCCGCGGCACCCGCCCGGAGGCCGCTCCCGCTGCAGCCCCCTGGTTGGCGTCCGGCTTCCTTCCGGGGGCTCCTTTGACCGCCGGTTGGGGTGCCGTGACGACGCGTTGAGGCGACTTGATGATTTGAGTCACCCTTATTGGCGGTTTGGCGAGAATCGTCACTAGACTGGCAGAGGTCTGGGTTCACTGGACGCGGAGACTGGTTCAATCGTCGTGCTGAGGCACCGTGAAACCAGTGGGAATCAAACTCATGGAAGAGGCGTAATTCAAGTGCCAGAGCAGCCTAGCCACCGTCTACCAGAGGAATTTGGCGGAAACGAGTGGCTCGTGGACGAACTGTACGAGCGGTATCAGCAGGACAAGAACACGGTGGATGCCAAGT
>DATITT010000432.1:0-7576 GCA_035467435.1 Arthrobacter sp.
GGCAGGCCCGGCCACGAGTGGTCGGGCCTGCCCGGACTTTCCGGTGCCTGCTACCCCGCGTACCCGCGGACGGCGGCCAGCTCGCCCTCGAGGGCCAGCAGCTGGCGCTCGACGGCGGCCGGTGCGGTGCCGCCCTGGGAGTTGCGGCTGTTCAGGGAGCCTTCGGTGCTCAGGACCGTGCGGACCTCAGGCGTCAGGTGCTCCGAGATGGCGGCGTATTCCTGGTCGGTGAGGTCCCAGAGTTCCACGCCGCGGCTTTCGGCCTGTTTGACCGCGGCACCGGAGAGCTCATGCGCCTCGCGGAACGGGACGCCCTGGCGGACCAGCCATTCGGCAATGTCCGTGGCCAGCGCGAAGCCCTGCGGTGCCAGGGACTCCATCCGTTCGGTGTTGAACGTCAGCGTCGCGATCATGCCCGAGACCGCCGGGAGCAGGACCTCCAGCGTGTCGGCGGCGTCGAAGACCGGTTCCTTGTCCTCCTGCAGGTCGCGGTTGTACGCGAGCGGCAGGCCCTTCAGGGTGGCCAGCAGCCCGGTCAGGTTGCCGATCAGCCGGCCGGCCTTTCCGCGTGCCAGTTCCGCCACGTCCGGGTTTTTCTTCTGCGGCATGATCGAGGAGCCGGTGGAGTAGGAATCGTGCAGGGTGACGAAGGAGAACTCCTTGGTGGCCCACAGGATGACTTCCTCGGACACGCGGGAGAGGTCCACGCCGATCATGGCCGTGATCCACGCGAACTCGGCGAAGACGTCGCGGGAGGCGGTGCCGTCGATCGAGTTGTGCGTGGCGGAGAAGAAACCCAGTTCCGCGGCCACGGCCTCCGGGTCCAGGCCCAGCGAGGAGCCGGCGAGGGCGCCGGAGCCGTACGGCGAGACGCCGGCGCGCTTGTCCCAGTCCGCCAGCCGCTGCACATCACGCAGCAGGGCCCAGGCGTGGGCCAGCAGGTGGTGGCTGAGCAGCACCGGCTGGGCGTGCTGCAGGTGGGTGCGGCCGGGCATGGCCACGCCCCGGTGCTCCTTGGCCTGCTCCACGAGGGCATCGATCGTGGCGAGCACGCCGCGGGCGATGATCCGGGCGTGGTCGCGCAGGAACATCCGGCCCAGCGTGGCCACCTGGTCGTTGCGGGAGCGGCCCGCACGAAGCTTGCCGCCGAGCTGGGTGCCGGCGCGCTCGATCAGTCCGCGTTCCAGCGACCCGTGCACGTCCTCATCGGACTCCGCCGGCAGGTAGGCTCCGGAGGCGACGTCGTCGTCCAGCCGGCCCAGGGCGTCCAGCATGCCCTCAAGCTCGGTGTCGTCGAGCAGCCCGGCCTTGTGCAGCACGCGGGCGTGCGCCTTGGACCCGGCGATGTCGTAGCGGGCCAGCCGCCAGTCAAAGTGCGTGGACTTGCTCAGCGCGGCGAGGGCGTCCGCGGGGCCGCCGGCGAACCGGCCGCCCCACAGGGCGCCTTCATTTGTTGCGGAGGCCATTACTTTCCGGCGACGCGGATGTCGCGGCCGGAGGCCACCTTGGCGGACATGCCCCACAGCTCGATGAAGCCGCGCGCCATCGACTGGTCGAAGGTGTCGCCGGTGTCGTAGGTGGCGAGGTCGAAGTCGTAGAGCGAGGTCTCGGAGCGGCGTCCGTTGACGATCGCCTGGCCGCCGTGCAGCACCATGCGGATGTCACCGGAGACGTAGCGCTGCGTGTCCTCGATGAAGGCGTCGAGGGAGCGCTTGAGCGGGGAGAACCACTGGCCGTCGTAGACCAGCTCGGACCAGCGCTGGCCGACGGTGGCCTTGAAGCGGGCCTGCTCGCGCTCCACCGTGATGTCCTCGAGGTGCTTGTGCGCGGTGATCAGCGCCATGGCGCCCGGTGCCTCGTAGACTTCGCGGGACTTGATGCCGACGAGGCGGTCCTCGACGACGTCGATCCGGCCGACGCCCTGGGCGCCGGCGCGGCGGTTGAGTTCCTTGATGGCCTGCAGCGGGGTGACCCTGACGCCGTCGATCGCGACCGGGATGCCGGCTTCGAAGGAGATGGTGACCTCATCCGGGGCCGGGGGGAACTCCGGGGTCGCGGTGTAGTCGTAGATGTCCTTGGTGGGGGCGTTCCAGATGTCCTCGAGGTAGCCGGTCTCGACGGCGCGGCCCCAGACGTTCTGGTCGATCGAGTAAGGGTTCTTCTTGGTGGTCTCGATCGGCAGTCCCTTTTCCTCGGCGAAGGCGATGGCCTTGTCGCGGGTCAGGGCAAGGTCGCGGACCGGGGCGATGCACTTCAGGTCCGGGCCGAGGGTCTGGATGCCGACTTCGAAGCGGACCTGGTCGTTGCCCTTGCCGGTGCAGCCGTGGGCCACCGTGGTGGCGCCGAATTCGCGGGCGGCCTTGACGAGGTGCTTGACGATCACCGGGCGCGAGATCGCGGAGACCAGCGGATAGTAGCCCTGGTAGAGGGCGTTGGCCTTCAGCGCGGGCATGCAGTATTCCTCGGCGAACTCGTCGGACGCGTCGGCCACGTAGGCCTCGACGGCGCCGCAGCCCAGGGCACGCTGGCGGATCGTCTCCAGCGACTCGCCGCCCTGTCCGACGTCGACCGCCACGGCGATAACCTCGGCGCCGGTCGCTTCACCGATCCAGCCGATGGCTACGGAAGTATCCAGGCCACCGGAGTAGGCCAGCACAATACGCTCAGTCACTTGAAATGCTCCTTAGTTGTTTGGGGAAAATGTCGGGGTAAAAGCTTGTCTACTGAAAGCCTGTCACATCCCTGCGGCAGGCCCAATCTTCAGGCCGGGTGCGCTCAGCCGGAGCCGGCTTCCTCGGCGAGCTGCAGGAAACGGGCGGCCATGCCGGCCCCGCCAAGCGGATCGCGGGTGACCAGCAGTACGGTGTCGTCCCCGGCGATAGTGCCGAGGATCGATGGCATCACCGAGTGGTCGATGGCCAGGGCGAGGAAGTTGGCCGCGCCGGGCGGCGTCCGGAGCACCACGATGTTCGCGGACGCTTCGGCGCTGACCAGCAGTTCCCCGCAGAGCCGGGCCAGCCGCGCGTCGAGGATCTCCTGGGTGACGCCGCTCCTGGCCGCGCGTTCCCCGCCCTCCCCCGGCACCGCGTAGACGAGCACGCCGTCCTTGCCGCGCACCCGCACCGCGCCCAGCTCCACCAGGTCCCGGGACAGCGTGGCCTGGGTGACCTGGACGCCGTCGTCCGCGAGCAGCGCTGCCAGTTCCGCCTGCGAGCGGACCGACTCACCGGTGAGGATCGCGGTGATCCGCGCCTGCCGGGCCGTCTTGGTGGCCGGGCTGGCCCCCGGCGAGGCGGGCGGGACGGACACTATCCGAGTCCCTTCGGTGTCAGCGTCGGATTCGGCGCCAGCCCATCAACAACGGCGAGCCCGGAGCGGTGCATCAGCCACGCCATAAGTGCCTTCTGGGCGTGCAGCCGGTTCTCGGCCTCGTCCCAGACGACGGACTGCGGGCCGTCGATCACGGCCGCGGCGATCTCGTAGCCCCGGTAGGCGGGCAGGCAGTGCAGCACCACGGCGTCCGGCGCGGCGAGCTTCATCGCCGCCTCGTCCACGGCGTAACGGCGGAACAGCTGCAGCCGGGCTTCCTTCTCGTCCTCCTGGCCCATGGACACCCAGGTGTCGGTGGCGACGACGTCAGCTCCGAGCAGCGCCTCGGCAGCATCCACGGTGACGAGCACCGAGCCGCCGGTCTCCGCCGCACGGTCTTCGGCCGCCGCGATCATGGCAGGGGACGGCAGGTAGCCGTCCGGGCCGGCGATGCGGACGTGCATGCCGGCGGTGACGCCGGCCAGCAGGTAGGAGTTGGCCATGTTGTTGGCGGAGTCGCCGAGGTAGCTCATGGTGAGGCCCTTGAGTTCGCCCTTGTGTTCCTTGATGGTGAGCAGGTCGGCGAGGAGCTGGCAGGGGTGGTAGTCATCGCACAGGGCGTTGATGACCGGCACGCGGGAGTTTTCGGCCATGGCGACGAGCCCGGAGTGGGCGCCGGTGCGCCACACGATGGTGGACACCATGCGCTCCAGGACCCTGGCGGTGTCCTCGACCGATTCCTTGTGGCCGACCTGTGCCTCGCCCGGGTTGATGATGAGCGCGTTGCCGCCCATGTCGGCGACGCCGGTGGCGAAGGAGACGCGCGTCCGCGTGGAGGTCTTGTCAAAGATCACGGCGACGGTCCTGCGTCCGCTGCCCTCCGCGGCGAAGGGCTGCACGCTGTAGGGGGCGGCCTTCATCCGGACGGCGAGGTCCAGGACTTCGGCCTGCTCGGCCGGGGTGAGGTCCGTGTCCTTGAGGAAGTGGCGGGTGGCTGCGTTCACTGGGCATCCTTTGCGGTCTGGAGGAGGGCGGGCAGTGCCGCGAGGAAGCGGTCGGCCTGTTCGGTGGTGAGGATCAGCGGCGGCGCGAGGCGGATGGTGTGCGGGCCGGGGCTGTTGACGATGAAGCCCGCCTCGAGCCCGGCGGTCACGACGGCCGGGGCGACGTCGGCGTCGAGATCGAAGCCGATCAGGAGTCCTTCGCCGCGGACCTCGGTGACGCCGCCGACCGTGGCGAGGCCGGCACGCAGGTGCTCCCCCACCTCCCGGACGTGGCCCAGGACCTGCTGGTTTTCCAGCACGTGCAGGGTGGCCAGCGCCGCGGCGGTGGCGACGGGGTTGCCGCCGAACGTGGTCCCGTGCTGGCCGGCGGTCAGCAGGGCGGACGTGTCCGGGCCGTAGGTGACGAGGGCGCCGATCGGGAAGCCGCCGCCGAGGCCCTTGGCGAGGGTCACGGCGTCGGGCACAATCCCGGCGTCCCCGCTCGCGAGCCACTTGCCGGTGCGGCCGATGCCGGTCTGGACCTCATCCAGGATCAGCAGGGCCCCGGCGGCGCTGGTGGCCTCCCGGGCGGCCTGCAGATAGCCGGCGGGCAGCGGGCGGACCCCGGCCTCGCCCTGGATCGGCTCGAGGAAGACCGCGGCGACGGTGTCATCCACCGCGGCGCGGAGGGCGTCAATGTCGCCGAAGGGAACGTGTTCGACGCCGCCGGGCAGCGGGGCGAACGGCGCCCGGTAGGCTTCCTTCGCGGTGAGCGCCAGGGCGCCCATCGTGCGGCCGTGGAAGGCCCCTTCGAGCGCGATGATCCGGGTGCGCGGTTTGGCTGTACTCTCTGCGGCGTGGCTGGCGTCGGATTGGCCGGCCCCGTTGTTTCGCCGCGCCAGCTTGAAGGCGGCCTCGACGGCTTCGGTGCCGGAGTTGGCGAAAAACACCTTGGACCCTGCCGGGGCTTTGGTGATCTCCAGCAGCTTCTCGGCCAGCGCGATCTGGGTGGGGCTCGTGAAGAAATTGGACACATGGCCGAGGGTGGCGAGCTGGCTGGAGATCACCGAGGTGACGAAGGGGTGCGCGTGGCCGAGGGCGTTGACCGCGATCCCGCCGAGCAGGTCCAGGTATTCCTTGCCGTCGGCGTCCCAGACCAGGCAGCCGGCGCCGCGGACCAGGACCCGCTGCGGGGTGCCGAAGACGCCCAGCAGCGAGGAGGAGTAGCGGGCCAGCCAGTCGGCGCCCGTGGCGGTCCCACGGTTCCCGACGATTTCGTTGAGTTCGGGGGATTTTTCCAGCTGGTTCATTTGTTGTCCTCGTCCGGGACGACCTGCGTGCCGATGCCCGCCGTCGTGAAAGTTTCCAGCAGCATCGAGTGCGGCAGCCTGCCGTCGACGATGTGCGCGCGTTCGACGCCGCCCTCGACGGCCTTGAGGCATGCTTCCATCTTCGGGATCATGCCTGACTCCAGCCGCGGCAGCAGTTCCCGCAGTTCCGTCGCCGTGAGCGAGGAAATCAGCGAGGACCGGTCCGGCCAGTTGGCGAAGAGCCCCTCGACGTCGGTGAGGATCACCAGCTTCGAGGCGCCGAGGGCTTCGGCGAGGGCCGCGGCGGCGGTGTCAGCGTTGACGTTCAGCACCTGGCCGGTCGTCTGCGCCTGCTTCGAACCCGGGTCGCCGGTGCCGTCCTCGAAGATCTCCGGCGCCACCGTGGAAATCACCGGGATCCGCCCGGCCGCGACGATGTCCAGGATTCCCTCGGGGTTCACGCCGATCACTTCGCCGACCAGGCCCAGGTCCACCTCTTCGCCGTCCACGACGGTGCCGGTCCGGACCGCGCGGAGCAGGCCGCCGTCCTCGCCGGACATCCCCACGGCGTAGGGGCCGTGGGAGTTGATCAGGCCGACGAGCTCGCGGCCCACCTGGCCGGTGAGGACCATGCGGACCACGTCCATGGCCTCCGGCGTGGTGACCCGCAGCCCGCCCTTGAACTCCGATTCGATCCCGAGCCGGCTGAGCATGGCGTTGATCTGCGGGCCGCCGCCGTGCACCACCACCGGGTGGATCCCGACGTGGTGCAGGAAGACGACGTCTTCAGCGAAGGCGCGGCGGAGCTCGTCATTGACCATGGCGTTGCCGCCATACTTGATCACCATGGTGGTGCCGGCGAAGCGCTGGATCCAGGGCAGGGCCTCGATCAGGGTGCCGGCTTTGCCCTGGGCATCCTTCATGGAGGTGGTCTCGCGGGTCTGGGTGTTCATGCTGTTTGTCCCTCCGGGAACTGCCTAGCTGGAGTAGGCGCTGTTTTCGTGGACGTACTCGTGGGTGAGGTCATTGGTCCAGATCGTGGCCTCGGCCTCGCCGGCCTGGAGGTCGATCTCGACCAGGACCTCGCGGGGTTCCAGGTCCACGAGGCCGCGGTCGTCGCCGATACTGCCGTTGCGGCAGATCTGCACGCCGTTCATGGACACGTTGAGCTGGTCGGGCTCGAAGGCCGCGTCGGTGGTGCCGACCGCAGAGAGCACCCGGCCCCAGTTGGGATCCTTGCCGAAGATCGCGGCCTTGAAGAGGTTGGAGCGGGCGACGGCGCGGCTGACCACTTCGGCGTCCTTTTCGCTGGCGGCGTTGAACGTGCGGATCGCGATGTCGTGGCTGGCGCCCTCGGCGTCGCCGATCAGCTTGCGGGCCAGTTCCGCACAGACCTGGGTCAGTCCCTTGCCGAAGTCGTCGGCGGACGGCACGGCGCCGGAGGCCGCGGAGGCGAGCACCACCACGGTGTCGTTCGTGGACATGCAGCCGTCCGAGTCCGCCCGGTCAAAGGTGACCCGGGTGGCGTCGCGGAGCACGACGTCGAGCATCTCCGGCGGGACATCCGCGTCCGTGGTGAGGACCACCAGCATGGTGGCGAGCCCGGGGGCGAGCATGCCGGCGCCCTTGGCCATGCCGCCAATGGTGAATTCCTTGCCGTCGGCATCGGCGCCGGTGAAGACCGCCTGCTTGGGCACCGAGTCCGTGGTCATGATCGCGGTGGAGGCGTCGGGTCCGCCGTCAGTGCTGAGCGCTGCCGTGGCGGCGCCGATCCCGGCGAGGATCTTGTCCATCGGCAACTGCTCGCCGATCAGGCCGGTGGAGCAGACGAGAACGTCGGTGGCGGAGGCGCCGAGCGCCTCGGCGGTCTTCTCGGCGGTGGTGTGCGTGTTCTGGAAACCCTGCGGGCCGGTGCAGGCGTTGGCTCCGCCGGAGTTCAGGACGACGGCGTCCACGCGTCCGTCCTTGACGACC
>DATITT010000433.1:0-2666 GCA_035467435.1 Arthrobacter sp.
CGAGAGCCCCAACCACACGGTTGGGGCTCTCCCGCATTTAACCCCCAAACACAGCGGGGCACACTCCGGGAGGGCCCACTCCGGCGGCTTCCGGAACCCCCAGTTGGCGCCAGCCACCGGCGTGCCACCCAGCCGGCCCTCAGCTCCTGATGGAGGATCCAG
Source organism: Arthrobacter sp. (assembly GCA_035467435.1). Lineage (GTDB taxonomy): Bacteria > Actinomycetota > Actinomycetes > Actinomycetales > Micrococcaceae > Arthrobacter. The sequence goes on from DATITT010000433.1 coordinate 163, forward strand.
CTGCCGCGGGCGACGGAGCCAGCGTCTTACGCCGGGCAGCGTCGCCTGGGGCAGGGGAAGGGCCCCGGAGCGGCGGGATGCCGCCGTCGTCCGCCTCCACGGGGGCTCGGCAGTGAGGCCCCGGATCATGCAGGAGCTGAGGGAGCATCACGGCGGACCCTGCCCCGGCTGAGGGGCGTCCGCTGACGGCGGAATAATGCCTCGAAAGGCGTCGATTCCCGGGATTTTCCTCAAAAAAGGCCGAAAACACGCGGAATTTGCCACCTCGGCGGCGGCAAGCTGGTAAGTTTTCGAACAGTGGCTTGTGCGCATGCCGTGTGCAGGCTCCAGAAATTATGACCGTCCAGGAGGACATAAATGGCTAAGAACCGTAGTGAACTTGTTGCAGAGGTAGCAGGCAAGGCCGGCACCAGCCAGGCAGCCGTCAACTCCGTGCTGGATGCAATGTTCGAGGTCTTCGAGACCTCTGTCGCCGCCGGCGAAAAGATCACCATCCCGGGCTGGCTTGCAGTTGAGCGCACCGACCGTGCAGCTCGCACCGGCCGCAACCCGCAGACCGGCGAGACCATCCAGATCGCCGCAGGCCACAGCGTCAAGCTGACCGCCGGCTCGAAGCTGAAGGCCGCGGTCTCCACGAAGAAGTAGTCTTCTGTGAACGCGTGAAAGGAGCGGCGACCCCCTGGGTCGCCGCTCCTCTTTCGTTAACTGCTGCGTCCAGCGGCAGCGTCAGGGCAGCCTGCGGCGGGCGCTCGATTCGGCGGGCAGGCCGGGCGTAGCGGACAATGGAACTGTGCCTGCCGCAGCAAATCCCCGTGCCACCACCGCCGCTCCCACCCCGACCGGGGGAGCGCGGGGCGCCGTCGCGGGTTCCGGCGTGATCTCCCGGCCCTGGCTGTTTGCTGGCCTTGGTGCACTGTTCCTCGGGCTTGCTGCCGCGCTGGTGTTCTCCGGCGCCGCAGCCACCCGCGAGGTCTCCGACCCGGGCGCCCTGGTCCGGTGGGGCCTGCCGGTCAGCAAAGCGGTGCATAACACTGCGCTGGCAACAGTAATCGGTGGCTTGCTCTTCGCCGTCGGAATCCTGCCCCGCTCCCTTGCCGGCTCGCGGTCCAAAGACAGGGACGCCCCGGAACATCCGGCGTTCACCCGGTCGCTGGCGATCGCCGCCGCCGCCGGGACCGTCTGGACGCTGTCAGCGATTGCGGTGCTGGTGCTGAGTTACTCGGACATCGCCGGCCAGGGGATCTCGGGGGACGCGGAGTTCACCCGTTCCCTGGTCTATTTCATGACGGACATCGAGACCGGCCGCGCGTGGCTGGCCGTTGTTACTATCGCCGCCGTGGTCACCACGGCACTCTTCGGCTTCCGATCCCAGGGCGCCCTGGCGGCGACTCTGGTGCTGTCCCTCATCGGGCTCGTCCCGTCAGCGCTGATCGGACACTCCGCCGGCGCCACTGACCACGGAGGTGCCATCAATTCGCTCGGCCTGCACCTGGTCGGTGTATCGGCCTGGGTCGGCGGGATCATTACGCTTGCCCTGCTTTCCGGTGTGCTGGGCGGCGCCGGGTCCGGCTCGAAGTCAGGCAGCCGCCCGGATATCACCGAGCCGACATTCCGGCGCTTCTCCTTTCTGGCCGGCTTCGCCTTCGTACTCGTCTTCGCCTCCGGGGTCATCAATTCCAGCATCCGCCTCACGTCCTGGAACGACCTCTTCGGCTCGGCCTACGGGCAGCTGATCCTGGCCAAAGCAGCGGCGACCCTCGTCCTTGGCGGCATCGGCCTGATGCACCGGAGCTGGGTCATCCCCCAGCTGGGCAGCCAAGGCGGTGGACTGTCCGCCCGCCGGGTGCTCTGGCAGCTCGTTGTTGCGGAGCTGCTGATCATGGGGGCGACGTCGGGCGTCGCCGTCGCGCTCGGCCGCTCGGCGCCGCCGCAGGAAGAGGCGCTGGCGCCGAACGCCTCCCCGGCTTTCATCATTTCCGGCTACGAACTGCCGCCGGAACTGACCCCGGAACGCTGGCTGACGGAATGGCGCGCGGACTGGCTCTGGGTCGCCGTCGCGGTCTTTGGGCTCGTGGCTTACACCCTCGGCATGCGAAAGGTGCTCCGGCGCGGGGACTCCTGGTCCTGGTTCCGGGCCGTCAACTGGGTGGTAGGCCTCGGAGTCCTGACGTATGTGACCTCCGGTCCTCCGGCAGTGTACGGCCGGGTGCTGTTCTCGGCGCACATGGTGGACCATATGGCACTGACCATGGTGGCGCCCATCTTCCTCGTCCTTGGCGCTCCCGTGACGCTGGCCTTGCGTGCGCTCACAGCGCGCCGCGACAGCTCCCGCGGTCCGCGCGAGTGGCTGCTGATCGTCATCCACTCCAAGTTCTCCCAGCTGGTGACACATCCGCTGTTCGCCGCCGCCAACTTTGCCGGCTCGATCGTGTTGTTCTACTACTCGGAAGCGTTCGGGTACGCGATGCGGGACCACATCGGCCACGAGCTCATGAACCTGCACT
>DATITT010000434.1:0-14079 GCA_035467435.1 Arthrobacter sp.
GTGAGCTGGCGCGCCACGGTGCCTTTGACGTTGAAGTGGCGGGCCACGGACATCGGAAGGATCACCAGCCCGGCTCCGGAGGCCACCACCTGCAGGGCCATCTCCGGCCCGCCGAGGTCGACGACGTCCAGGAACGTCTCCTTGGACAGGTCGGCCAGCGCGACCTCCTCGAACACCGAGATCTCGTGTCCCTTGGGTGCGACCACCACGGGCTGTTCCTCATACAGCGGGATGACACTCAGTCCTTCGCGGTCCACCGGCAGCCGGACGAAACTCAGGTCCGCGGAACCGTCCCGCAGCACGGTGAGCTGGGCGCCCTCGTCGGACATAAAGGAGTGCAGCGGAACATCGGGCATCCGCTCTTCCCAGCGCCGGGTCCACTTGCCGGGCGTCACGCCGGCGACATAGGCGAACCGAAGCTCCCGCACTGCTGCTTCAGCCGGGACGGCGGCGGTCTCATCGGGGGTCTGGGGTGTTTCTTCTGCTGCGGACACATGTTCACAGTACCGCCCGGGCTGGCGCGGAGCTCAGTGCCGGTGCCCAGTCAGCCGCTGGCCGGATACCCTTGAAGCATGACCTCTGCAAACTCCCAGTCCATGAAGCCGGCCACCGTTGCCAAGAAGCTTGGCATCTACCTGCCCGCAACACCTCAGGAGTTCCAGGATTCGGTCATCACCCGCGCCGATTTCGCCGAGCTCCAGGCCAACCCCCCGGAGTGGCTCGCCGAACTGCGCCGCAACGGCCCGCACCCCCGCCCGGTGGTGGCGCAGAAGCTCAACGTCTCCATCAGCGGTCTGGCCCGCGGCGGCGTTGAGGAAGCGCTGACGACGGCGGAAATCACCGCGCTGCTGCAGGCTCCCCCGGCATGGCTGGTCGCCGAACGCTCCACCCACGCTGCCGTCCGCACCGAGGCCCAGCGGGTCAAGGACGAGGCTGCGAAGAAGGACGCCAAGAAGGCACGCACCGCGGCCGAGTAGCCGCGACTCCCTTCCAGGGCACGCCGGGGATCCCGGCGAAAATCGGTCCTGCCTTAGTCCTGGTGGAGCTGGACGAAGTTCCCGCACCCGTCGTCGAACACCGCCGTGGTGCCGCCGGGACCCTCGGAGGGCTCGCTTTGGAAGATCACGCCCTTGGCCGCGAGCCGCTTGTACTCCGCCGGGACATCGGTCACGCCCAGGACGATCGCGGGCATCCCGGCGTCATGGAGTGCATTCATGTAGGTGGACCCGATCGGGTTGTCGCTGGGCTCCAGCAGGAGGCCGACGGATCCGCCGCCGGACCCTGCCGGGTCCTTCACGATGAAGAGGTTGTGCTCCGGCATGGCCAGGAGGCTCTCGAAGCCCAGGGTCCCGGTGTAGAACTCGAATGCGGCGCCGGGGTCCTTGACGTGGATGCTGCACATTTTAAGTCGCATGGGCCCTAGGCTACGCCGGGAATGACCCGGCTGTGAACCGGACGCACCGCGCCGGGTTCCCGCACAGTTCCGGGACCATTGACGGCCCGCCTTCTATGGATTCCAATGGAATTAGCGGAACCGCGCCCGCCCGGGCCGGATCCCTGGAGGTGTTGTAATGCCGTCCCTGTTCGAACCCGCCCCCTTCGCGCTGTGGCAGTTGTTTGCCTTGGCTGTCGTCGTCGTGTGCGCGTCGGGAGCCTCGGTTTATCTCATCCGCAAGCATGTGGCCGCCGACAGCGACGGTCTACCGGACGCCGTGTTCTGGGACGTCTTCGCCGGACTCGCCATCGTGGCGCCGGCCGTGATCCTCCCCGCCCTCGCGGCACCGTGGGCCGGCCTGCTGCTGGGTGTCCTCGCCGTTGCCGCTGGCGCCGTCTCCTACTTCTGGACCCCCCGGGTCTTCAGCCGGCAGGAGGCCCGCCGGGCCGCCCGGGACGTTGCGGCCAGCAATGAGGCGGCCGCGGCCCGGCACCGCAGCGCCCTGGCCCGATGGCAGCGCTACGAACTGGATCCCGCGCTCAGCATCGACTATCCCGCCATGAATGACCTACGCCAGCCGGAGACGGCGGCCCTGATCCGGGCGATGAAGGCCGCGGAGCTGCTCCGCGGCGGGACGGACTCCGGTTATGCCCCGGCGGTTGCCCAGCTGGAGCAGGCCCTCACCGACGCCGAACGGGCAGCCGGTGTCGGGCGCGACACGCCGACCCTCCCCGCCGGACATTCCACCTCGGATCCGTCGCGCGGCTGACACCGTGCACTTGAACAGCTGAACACGATAACTCACAGCTCCTCGTGATGGCCCGGCAGGCCAACCCCGCCTACGGGGCCTTTAACGGGGCCTCCGGGCTCAAGATCAAAGATTAGGCCGACCTTAGAGTTCGACCGTGTCGCTTTCCCCCACGCTCATCCGGCTGTGCGTGACCTTGGACTTGACCCACTGCAGCACCGTCGCGGCGGTTCCGCCGGGGCTGGTCCAGTATTCGGCGGAGTCGGAATCAACGTGCAGCAAGACCACCTCCGGGGTGTCCGGCCCGTCCGGGAACCAGGCCTCGACCATCTGGTTCCAAAGCTCGTGGATCTTCTGCCGGTCGGTAACGACCTCCGCCGTTCCAGCCACCGACACCCACTCCGTGCCTTTGCCGAAGGAGACATTAACGCGCGGGTGCGCCCGGACATGCGCCACCTGGGAGGTGGTGGCGGATGTGAAGAACCACATGTCGCCGTCGTCCTTCACGTCCTGGACAGCCATCGGCCGGCTGACGAGTGAGCCTTCTGCGTTGACGGTGGTGAACATCCCGATCCGCGAATCGTTGATGATGTCCGTAACTTTGCTGATGTTTTCTGCGTCCGACATGCTGTCACCTCGTTCTGGTTCCGAATGGGGGAAGGTCCCCCTCCCGCCAGCCTATTGGTAAGTGTGCTTACTTTCCAGTGGCTGCCGGAAGGAGGACCATCCCGGCGTGGTGCGGCGCGGCCTAGTACCCGGTGGGCAGGACCTTGCCCTTGAAGAACTCCGGGCGGATCTTGGCCATGATCAGCATGAGCACCACGCCCAGCAGGATCACGCCCATACCCAGGATGAACACGAGGCCAATGCCGCCGACGGATGATCCGGAACCGTACGCCGGGTCCATGGAGTCGTAGGCGGTCTTGACGAACATCACCAGCAGGATGACGCCGCCCAGGAGCGGGGCAAGGAACTTGAAGAAGAATGCCCGCGCCCCGCTGAAGGCCTCGCTCCGGAAGAACCAGACGCAGGCCAGGGCGGTGATGCCGTAGTAGAAGCAGATCATCATGCCGAGCGCGGTGATGGTGTCCCACAAGGCGTTCTCGGAGGTGGTCCGGGTGATCACATAAAACCCCGCCGCGGCGATGGCCGCCGCGATCGTGGCGTAGCTCGGGGACTTGAAGGTAGGGCTGATCCGGCCGAATTTGGTCGGCAGCGCCTTGTAGTGGCCCATCGCCAGCAGCGTCCGGGCCGGTGAGACGAACGTCGACTGCAGGGACGCGGCCGAGCTGCTCAGGATGGACAGGGACATCAGGATGGCAAACGGGCCCATGACCGGTCCGGCGAGGACGGCAAAGATGCTGCCCTGGTTTTCCGGGTTTCCGGCTCCCAGGCCTTCCTGGCCGATACCGGCGAACGCCAGGGTGGCCAGCGCGACGGTCATGTAGATGACCACGATGACCAGCACGGTGACGGTGGCCGCCCGGCCCGGGGTCTTCTCCGGGTTGCGGGTTTCCTCGTTCATGGTCAGGGTGACGTCCCAGCCCCAGTAGATGAAGATCGAGAGGGAGACGCCGGCAGCAAAGGCCGAGAAGGATTCGACGGCGAACGGGTTGAACCAGTCCGGGGTGATGGCGGTGGCATCGAAGGCGGTGCCGTTGGCGACGTGGCTGAAAGCGGCGACTGCAAACCAGCCGAGCACGAAGAGCTGGAACGCCACCAGCACGTACTGCACACCCTTGGTGGTTTCCATGCCGCGGTAGGAGATCCAGCAGGCCAGCGCGATGAACACCAGCGTGGTGGCAATGTTCAGCGGCAGGTTCAGGGTCAGATCAGCGAGTTCGGGGTTTCCGAACAGCTGGGCCAGCATGAGGTAGAAGAAGTCCACTGCCACGGCGGCGAGGTTGGACAACACGATGATCGTCGCGGCGATCAGTCCCCAGCCGCCCATCCAGCCGATCCAGGGGCCAAAGGCGCGCGATGCCCAGGTGAAGGAGGTTCCGGCGTCGGGCATGGCGTTGTTCAGTTCCCGGTAGCCGAAGGCGACGAGCAGCATCGGGATGAAGCCCACCAGGAAAATGGCCGGCAGCTGGACCCCGACTTCGGCAACGGTCGGGCCCAGGGCCGCCGTCAGCGTGTAGGCCGGAGCAATACAGGACACACCGATGACGACGGCGCCGAGCAGGCCGACCGATCCGGCCTTGAGGCCCTTGGCGCTCAGTCCTGCGTGTGTGTCGTGCGTGCCCTTGGCCGTCGCGTGTTCGGTGCTCATTGGGGTGCCTCTCCGGACGTGTCATTCGACGTTGAATGGTTCTGTTGCTTGAGTTCGTAACCGCTGGGAACCACGAGCATCGGCACCGGCAGGGCGCGCAGGATCCGGTTGGCCGTGCTGCCCAGGAAGATGGAACGGCCCTGGGCCAGGCGGCTCGAACCGATGACCAGGACCTCGCCGTCCTGCCAGTTGAGGCCGTCCACGGCCTCTTCGATGCTCCGGCCCTGTGCGACGACGACGTCCGTCGTGGCCGCCAGTTCGACGCCCGACGGGCTGACCGGCGCAGCTGCCGCAACGGTCTTCTCCGCATACTCGCGGGCGGCCTCAGCCGCGCCCGGGTCACCGCCGTCGAGCGCGAGCAGCGACACCACCCGCAGCGGGACGGCCCGGTTCGCCGCCATGCCGATGGCGAAGTCGAGCAGCTTCCCGGCGCCCGCCCGGGTGCCGAGTCCGCAGCTGATCCGGGTCAGGGCCTCCTGGCGGTAGTAGCCGTGCGGTGCCAGGGCCACCGGAACGGTGGACGCGTGGAGAAGGGCACTGGCCACGGAACCGATGGTGAACCGCTTGAACAGCCCGGTGCGGCTTGCCCCGATGACCAGGACGTCCGCCCCGAGTTCCTCGGCAGCATCGATCAATGCCTGGGCGTCCGAGTCACCGCTGCGGATGTGCGCCCGCGCCGGAACGTCGGCCGGGACGAGCGCCAGTGCCTCGTCGAGCCACTGGCGTGCCTGCTCGTTCAGCAGGTTCTCGAAGCCTGCCTTGGGCGCATGGGCGGCGCCGAACTGCTGGACTTCGGGCACCACCAGGACGAGATCCAGGCTGGCACCGCGGCCGCGAGCCATGGCTACGGCCAGATTGGCGGCATCGTGGCCTCTGGCATTGGCTGAATACCCCACTACATATCGCATCTGGCCGGTCCTTTCTGAACTGTTGGGCGTGGGTGGAAGCGTCGGGCTAATTGGACGCCACGGGGGTACGGTCTGCCGCCGCGACGATCCGGGCCGCCGTCTGGCGCCCCATCCTGACCGCGCCGTCGACGTGCTGGTAGCCCTCGGCAGCGAGGTCCGAGGAGGACCAGTAGATCGGGCCGACCGGGGCGTGCTGGTCCTTGCCGTAGCGGTGCAGTCCGCCGAGGTCGTAGCTGGAGGCATAGGCGCCGCGGGTCCACTCCTCGGAGCCCCAGTCCGATTCGTAGTAGACCTCGGGCTCGAGGGCCTTGCCCCCCAGGAATCCGGCCATCGATTCGAGGATGGCACGGCGGCGTTCCTCGGCACTGAGCTCGAACATGGCATCGGCCTTCTCATCCGAGACGAAGCCGACCAGGGTGCCGCGGGGGTCTTCGTGGTTGGTGTTGTCGTAGATCTCCTGGACCAGGGCGCCGGCGCCGAAGCAGGTTCCGGAGAGGCCGTCCTCGCGCCAGAACGGGGTGCTGTAGACGGCGTGCACCTTGATGACCAGGCCGAGTGACTGGTGCTGGTGCATCTGGTGCTGGCGGCGCGGCAGCGGCGGGTTGAAGGAGACCCTGGAGTAGAGGTTGGGCGGCACGGCCATGATGACGAAGCGCGCGTTCACGGTGGCGCGCTCCGAAACAGCGGTCACCCGCTGGCCGGCCGTGTTTTCTTCAGTTCCTCCTGCGGAAGATGGCGCCCAGTTGATGGTGCGCACCGGACTGTCCAGCACGACGTCGTCTCCCAGTTCCTCGGCGAGCAACTCGGAGAGCTGCTGCATTCCGCCGACGACGCGCTTGTCCAGGATGAAGTCCTCATCGGTCAGGTGGCTGAAGGATCCGGCGGAGGCAGCCATCAGCACGGCCTGCAGCGCGGAGAACGCATGGGCTGGCTTGGTCAGCATGCCGCCGGCGATGAAGAGCCCGATGTTGTTGCAGGCTTCCTCATCCGCGGAGTTCTCCCGCAGCCAGTGGTGGAAGGAGATGGTGTCCAGCTCGCGTGCCTTGGAGTGGGCCCACGGCTCGGTGGCGCCGATCTCGGCGGCGAGGGAATCCAGCAGGGCGGTGAGTTTGTCCATTTCGGCGGCGGTGGTTTCGCTGACCGGGAAGGTATCACCCGCGTAGAGGGTGCGTTTGCCGTCGGAACCGATGTAGACGGATTTGCCGTCGCGGTAGCGGGAATAGGTCTGCAGGGCGAGCTCGTCGAGGAGCGCCAGCAGTTCGGTCTGGTCCGGGGAGACCCACTGGCCGCCGATTTCCAGCATGGCGCCGTCAATCGTATCGGTCCAGGTGCGGCCGCCGACACGGTCGCGCGCCTCCAGGACGGCCACGCTGAGGCCGGCCTTCTTCAGTTCCCGGGCGGCGGTCAGCCCGGCGGGGCCAGCTCCGACGATGACGACGTCGCGGTCAAGTTCCAGCATGATGTCCTCTCTGTGGCCGCCGTGGTGATGCGGACCACTAAATGAATGGCGTTCATTTAGGATTGACTATAGACCCTTTGGAGGCATCAGGGAAGACCCCTTGACCAGGAAATTCCACCGGCAAAGTGCCCGTAAAGTAGGGGCACAATGGGAGCACCCAGCAGACCGACCGCAGAAAGGCCAGCAATGCCGGCATCAACCAGCGCCCCTGCAGATCCGCACCGCCACGACGCGAAACCGCGCCGCCGGGTGGGCAGGCCCGCGGCGGCCGTACTGGACCAGGGCGGCATCACCGCGGCGGCGCTGCAGCTCATCGGGAAGAGTGGCTATGGCGGCTTCACGATGGCGGCCCTGGCGCGGACGTTGAACGTGGCGCCGTCGGCCCTGTACAACCATGTTTCGTCCAAAGGCGATGTGCTGGTTCTGGTCCAGGACCACCTGACGTCGTTCGTGGATGTGTCCGCTTTCGAGGCCGAACCGTGGGACCAGGCCGTGCGCAGTTGGGCCTGGAGTTACCGCGACGTGTTCTCCAAGCACACTCCCCTGATCCCGGTGATCGCCGTGCTCCCGGTGACCGACGCACCCAAGACGCTGGCCATGTATGAGGCCGTCAGCGCCGGATTCAGCCGGGCGGGTTTCCCCCAGGAGCGGATCGTTTCCGCGATCGTGGCTCTGGAGTCCTTTATCTTCGGCTCCGCCTATGACGTCACGGCACCGGCGGACATCTTTGACTCCGGCAGCATGGCGGAATCGACGCCGAACTTCACCGCCGCCGTCAAGCAACAGGACCTGGAAGGCTACGAAAAGCCCGCCGACGTCGCCTTCAACCTGGGCCTGGAAGCGATGATCGCGCGCTTCGGGGCACTCCGCGGCTGACCGCCGGTCAGCCCTCCCGCGCGAGCGTCGGGATCGCGACCTTGGTCGCCTGGTTAAACGAAAGAACCCCGGTCCGAAGACCGGGGTTCTTTCATTTGCGTGCGCGAGGGGGGATTTGAACCCCCACGCCCTTTCGGACACTGGCACCTGAAGCCAGCGCGTCTGCCGTTCCGCCACTCGCGCGCAACTTCTTTCATGTAGTTCCTGGTCCGGGATCGGGCCGTGAACCTCGTGAAAGCAGCGAGATCAAGCATAACGGACAACTGTGGGAAAACACCAATCGGTTCTCGGCGAGGGAACGTGAAGGACGTTCTGCAACCGAAATCCGGGGGCCGCACCCACCCGGCCGGGGACCTTACCGCGCCGCCGGGAACCCGTCTCCGCGGGCCGGAGCGGGCCGATGTCAGCGCATGTCAGAGCCGGTCCGGCACAATTTCCCGGCGCGGAGTGGCGACGCCCATTAAGGCCATTCCCAGACTCGCCCAGTAGTATCTGATGTAAGAGTGCCCGTTAACGGCGGGCTCCCGCAGATGTGGGAAACCGAGTTCCGGAACGAGTGCTGCCCTGCAGCCGTCACGAAAGGAGAAGGACCATGGGATTGCTGGACAAAGTCGAGCGCGGCATCGAAAAGGCCGTCCGCGGGGTCTTCTCCACCGGTTCTCGCGCCCAGGTTGAGCCGGTCGAGATTGCCAGCCGGCTCCGCCGCGAGGTCGACAATAAGGCCATCACCATCGCCGCCGGGCGGACCCTCGCCCCCAACGTCTTCGACGTCCTCCTCAGTGACGATGACTTCCTGCGGGCCCAGGAATGGGGCACCCCGCTCGCCGAAGAACTGTGCGACGTCGTCATCAACCACGTGCGCAGCCAGGGCTACACCCTCCAGGGTCCCGTCCGGATCAGTTTCCGCCGTGACGGGGACCGCCGCGCCGGCGACTTCGAAATCAAGTCCCGGACCGAAAAGTCCTCGTCTCCCGCCGCACCGGCCCATCAGGCGGCGCACGCCGGGATGCCTGCCGCGCCGACGCGCCAGCCCACCCGGATGCAGCCCGTGCTGGACATCGACGGGCAGCGCTACTCCCTGAACGCGCCCTCGATCGTGCTGGGACGCTCGTCCGACGCTGACATCCCTATTGACGACAGCGGCGTTTCCCGCCGCCACCTGGAAATCCGCACGGGGCAGGGCACCGCCCAAGCCGTCGACCTGGGTTCCACGAATGGCAGCTACGTCAACGGCCACAAGATCGTGGGCTCCTCGGAACTCGCCGACGGCTCCACGATCACAATGGGACGGACCAAAATCATCTTCCGACTCTTGCCCGCCGGCCCAGGCGGCCGCCAGTGAGCGAACTGACCATCACCGCCCTGCGTTTCGGTTTCCTCCTGCTCCTCTGGGTACTGATCTTCAGCATTGTTGCCGCCATGCGACGCGACCTCATGATCGGCAGCAAGGCAGCAGCCGGCACCCCTACGGCGCGGCAGGTCCGCAAGAACCCGGCCCTGGCCGAACCGGCCGCCCCCGTCAAGCAGCAGCCCCGCCAGCTGGTCGTGACCGAAGGCCCACTCAGGGGCACCACGATCCCGCTGGCGGCGAGTCCCATCCTGCTCGGCCGCGCCCAGGAAGCCACCCTTGTGTTGGAGGATGACTATGCCTCGGGCCGCCACGCCCGCCTGTTCCCGCAGGGCAGCCGCTGGTTCATCGAGGATCTTGGTTCGACCAACGGCACCTATCTTGCCGACCAGCAGCTGACCAGGGCACTGCCCGTAGAGCTGGGTGTACCCGTGAGAATCGGCAAGACGGTCATTGAATTGAGGCCGTAGCCATGGCTGCCCCGGATCGCCCCGCAGACAGGGCCGAAGGTGAAACTACTGCCTCCACGCGGCCGCTCATCATGCGCTATGCCGCGCGCTCCGACGTCGGCCGGGTGCGCGCGAAGAACGACGACTCCGCCTACGTTGGCCGCCACCTCGCCGTCGTTGCCGACGGCATGGGTGGACACGCCGGCGGCGATGTCGCCTCTGCCGCCACGGTGCTGGACATGATCCATCTCGACAGCGACGATTACGACGGCGACGCCGGCACTTTCCTGGCCGACGAGATCCAGACCGCCAACTCGCTGCTCTCCGAACTCGTCCACATGAATCCCAAGCTGGCCGGCATGGGGACCACTGTCACCGCCCTCCTGCTGGCCGAGGGCAAGCTGCACTTCGCCCATATTGGCGACTCCCGCGCGTACCGGCTCCGGAACGGCGAATTCGAGCAGGTCAGCGTGGACCACACGTTTGTCCAGCGCCTCATCGATGAAGGCCGGCTCCGCCCCGACGAAGCGGAGTCCCATCCGCACAAGAACGTCCTGATGCGCGTCCTCGGCGATGTCGACGCCAGCCCTGAACTTGACCTGGATACGCTTGACGTCGAACCGGGTGAGCGCTGGCTGCTCTGTTCCGACGGCCTGAACTACGTGGCCGGCCACGTCGTGGAGCGCACCGTCCGGGAGACCAGAGACCTGCGGGAATGCGTCGAACTGCTGGTCGATCTCACCCTGGAAGCCGGGGCTCCGGACAACGTCACCGTGGTGATGCTCGAAATCGTCGAACAGACCACCGACGACGTCCCGACAGCCGCCGTCGAAATAGTTCCGCCGGCCCAGGGCCGCGCCGAAACCGGTGCCTCCGCCACGGCCGCACCGGCCAGCGGGGCAGCAACCCCCCTGCCCTCCGGGGCAGCGGACTCCCCGTCGGACGCCGGCACAGCGGGCGACATGCCGGCCGAGGGTGCCCCCGAACAGGGCGAACCGCTAACCTCCACCGATCCGCATCTGGGTGAGCATCTGTCCGCCGAGGTGCTCCGCGAGGAACTTGCCGGGCGCCCCCACGAACTCGTGGGCGCTGCCGCGGGCGCCGCGGAAGCCGGTTCCATCCCCACCATCGCCGGGCGCACCATGGCCCGCAGGGCCGCGACGGTTCTGACCCACAAGTCGGAGCAGGCGAGGGAGGAAGCCGAAGAGTACCGGCCGGCCGGCCGGCCCCGCCGCTGGGTGACTGTCTCCATTGCCGCGGCCATCGTCGCACTGCTCACGCTGGGTCTGTGGCTGGGCTACGCCTGGACCCAGACGAGGTACTACATCGGCGAGCACAACCAGCAAGTCGCCATCTTCAACGGGGTCTCCCAGCGCCTGGGACCCATCCAGCTCTCCACCCTCGAAGCGGTGACTGAAATCCGGATGTCAGATCTTCCCGAATTTTCCCAGCAGCGGGTGCGCCAGACCGTGCCGGCCCGGGATCTCTATGACGCCCAACGGATCGTCAAGAACCTTGAGCGCACCGGCACCACCGCCCCCGCGGACGAGCTCATCACCCCGTCCCCGATCCCCGCCACGCCCGGCGCGACTCCGGATCCCAGTGCCACGGCGGATCCGGGTGTGACGGCGAGTCCCGGCGCAGCCGGGACAACGGCACCGCCGCCAGCGGCGACGGCTCCGATCCGCGAGGGGGGACAATGACACCCATGGATCCCACGCCCAGGCCGCGGCGGAACATCGAACTGGTCCTGCTGGTGCTGGCCCTTGCCGTCGGCATCGGGGCCAATGCCCTGGTCGGGGTGGACCAGCAGAAGGCATTCGACGCCGACTTCTGGTTCCAGTCGAGCCTGCTAGCGGCCGCTGCCCTGGCGTTCCACATCGTCCTGCGGATTCGGGCTAAATATGCCGATCCGGTAATGCTTCCGCTGGTGGTGGCGCTCAACGGCCTTGGCCTCGCCATGATCCACCGGCTGGACCGGGTCGGGGAGGACACGGGCAACAACCAGCTGCGCTGGACCCTGGTGGCCATGGCCGTTTCGATCGCTGTCATCTGGTTCCTCAAGGATCACCGGATCTTGCGCCGTTTCACCTATATTTCCCTGGCCGCCAGCGCCTTCCTGTTGATCCTTCCGCTGGTTCCCGGCATATCGGCCGGTGAGATCCTTGGCGCGCGGGTCTGGATCAAGGTCGGCTCGATGACGTTCCAGCCCGGTGAAATCGCCAAGATCACTCTCGCTATATTCTTTGCCGGGTATCTTTCCTCGAACCGCGACCTCATCCTGCTGGCCGGCCGGAAAGTCGGCCCCATCCAGTTCCCGCGGTTCAAGGACATGGGTCCCATGATCGCCGCCTGGCTCGTGAGCATCGGCGTGCTGATTTTCCAGCGGGACCTGGGCTCGTCGATCCTGTTCTTCGGCCTCTTCCTCGTGATGATCTACGTCGCCACCAGCCGCATCAGCTGGGTGATCATCGGCGTCGGCCTCATCGCTGCCGGCGGGTTCGTCGCCTCCCGCGTCTTTTCGCACGTCGGCCTGCGGATTGACGGCTGGATCAACGCTTTCACCGCCGAAGTCTACGGGCGGGCGTTCGGCGGCAGCCTGCAAATCGTCGAAGGCCTGTTCGGCATGGCCAACGGCGGGCTGGTGGGCACCGGCCTCGGCCAGGGACGCCCGAACCTCGTTCCTTTCGCCAACAGCGACATGATCATTGCCTCCTTCGGCGAGGAACTCGGGTTGATTGGTCTCTTCGCGATCGTCCTGATGTACCTGTTGCTCTTCACCCGCGGCTTCCGTGCGGCGCTCGGCACCCGTGACGCGTTCGGGAAGCTGCTGGCCACCGGGCTGTCCTTCGCCATCGCGCTGCAGTGCTTCGTCGTGATCGGCGGCGTCACCCGGCTCATTCCCCTCACGGGCCTCACTACCCCGTTCCTGGCCGCCGGCGGCTCCTCACTGCTGGCCAACTGGATCATCGTCGGACTGTTGCTCATGATTTCGCACACCGCACGCGGCCCGGTGGACACCACGCCGCTGGCCCCCGGCGAGGAACCCGACCCACAGAAAGTAATGCCTGCCATGCCTTCCAAGCCGGCCACCGTGCCCGGCACCGGACGGAACAGTCCGGACGCCCCCACCGAGGCGGTGAAGCTGTGAACCAAGCCATTCGCAACGCCTGGATCACCGCAATCGCGATGTTCGTCCTGCTCTTCGGTGCCCTCAGCTACGTTCAGGTGGTCGGCGCGGACGAGCTGGAGGCCAATGCGTGGAACAAGCGCACCCTCCTGCAGAATTACTGCAACGACCGCGGCGCGATCATCGTCGGCGGTGTCCCGATAGCAGAGTCGGTGCCTGCCGCGGAGAGCTGCAAGTTCCAGCGCACCTACAACCAGCCGGAACCATATGCAGGAATCACCGGCTATTTCTCCCGCAGCTTCGGCGTGACCGGGCTCGAGAAGACGATGAACCAGGAGCTCGCGGGCAGCTCGGACCAGCAGTTCCTGGACCGGGTCGGCCAGCTGTTCCTGGGCAACCAGCCCAAGGGCGCCTCGGTGGAACTCACACTGGATCCCGAGATTCAGAAGCTCGCCTTCGACCTCATTCCGAATGGCCAGCGCGGGTCGATTGTGGTGACCAATCCGAAGACCGGCGCAATCCTGGCCATGGTGTCCAAACCCTCCTACGACCCCAACCTGATCGCCACCCAGGATCCCGTGGCAGAAGCCGCCAACTTCGCCGAACTCAACAAGATTCCCGGGATCAACCTGAACCAGAACGTCAGCGGCCCGACCGGGGCATTGCTGGCACCGGGCTCGGTCTTTAAGATCATCGACACGGCCGCGGCCCTCGGTTCGGGAAAATACAATAAGGACAGCGTCCTGCCCAACCCCGCCGAGATGACCTTCCCCGGCATCCAGTACACCCTGCCCAACTATGCCGGCGGCAACTGCTACACCCGCGACACGGCGACGTTCGCCTTCGCCCTGCAGCAGTCCTGCAACACCCCGTTCGCCAGCATTGCCCTGGACCTGGGGCAGGCGGCCATTGGGGACCAGGCGGAGAAGTTCGGCTTCGGCCAGGACTTCGGCGACCAGCTGAAGCTGGACTCCGCCCCGAGTTTCTTCCCGACCGAAGAGCTGGACGACGCCAGCCTGGCACAGTCGTCGATCGGCCAGCGGGACGTCCGGGCCACCCCGCTCCAGATCAACCAGATGACGGCCGCAATCGCCAACGGCGGGGTGCAGATGCAGCCGAACCTGATTAAGGCGGTACGCTCCCCGGACCTGCGTCCGATCAGCGAGCCGAACCCCCAGGTCCTGCAGACCTCCACCACGCCGGAGATCGCCCGGCAGATCAACGAGTGGATGGTCAGCGTTGTCAGCGAGGGCATCGGCCGCGGGGCGGCAGTGCCCGGCGTGCGAGTTGCCGGCAAGACCGGTACCGCGGAACTTGGCGACGGCTCGAACAACTCATGGTTTACCGGGTTTGCCCCGGCGAATGACCCGCAGGTGGCTGTCACTATCGTCATGGAAGGCGTAGACATCACCACCGGCGCAAAGCTAACCAGTCCGAACGCGAAGAAGATTTTT
>DATITT010000435.1:0-8657 GCA_035467435.1 Arthrobacter sp.
TTAACCCCCAAACCACAAACCCCGGAACCTGGGCTGGGGGCTGCCGGCCTCCCCAGGGCCGGCCGCCCCCCGCCGCCTGTGAGGCTTGACACCGGGACAGCCGAAACAGCCCCTGCCGTTAGCCGGGCGGAGACGACTCGCCTAGAATTGGATGAGATGTACGGACTTCGAAGCGCTTGATTTCGGGTTGCGTAAGAACGAAACACGGAATAGAGCGGCTGCGATTGCGCCAGTGGTCAGCTCATAACAGGAGGAATCCAGCATGGCTGAGCACAACGACGGTAATCGCGGCGGCAACGACCGCGGCAACTCTGGTGGCGGACGCAATGCGGGCGGCGGTGGATTCCGCGGCACCAACAACTCCGGTGGCGATCCGCGTGGCTACCGTGCCCGCGATGACCGGGGCGCCCAGGGGGACCGTCCCTCCTCCGGCGATCGTGACCGTAAGCCGTATGGTGATCGTGCCCCGCGTGAAGGCGGCGGGGAGCGCCGCAGCTTCGGCGGCGGTGGCGGTGCCGACCGCAAGCCGCCGTACAGCGGTGGCGGCGACAACCGGAAGCCCTTTGGCAGCCGCGATGACCGTCCGGCCCGCAGCTTCGACCGCGATGACCGTCCGGCCCGCAGCTTTGACCGCGGCGACTCCGGCCCGCGCCAGTTCGGCCGTGACCGGGCCGAAGACCGTCCCGTCCGCGTCCCCAACGCCCGGGACCTCCGCAGCTCCAACCGCCCCGACCGCGAGCGTTCACCGCAGATCGACGACGACGTCACGGGCAAGGAACTGGACCGCGCCACACACCACCAGATCAAGACCCTTGAGGAAAACAGCGCCGAGTGGGTGGCCCGCCACCTCGTGATGGCCGGGCGCCTGATCGACGAGGAACCGGAGCTGGCGTTCCAGCACGCCCTCGCAGCCAGCCGCCGCGGAGGGCGCCTCGCGGCCGTCCGCGAAGCCGTGGGCCTGACCGCCTATGCCGCCGGCCACTACGGCGAAGCCCTGCGCGAGTTCCGCACCTACCGGCGGATCAGCGGCTCCAACATGCACCTGCCCGTCATGGCCGACTGCGAACGTGGCCTCGGCCGGCCCGACCGCGCCCTGGAAATGGCCCGCTCCGAGGAAGCCAAAGACCTTGATGCCCCCGGCAAGGCGGAACTGGCCATCGTGGCCGCCGGCGCCCGCACCGACCTGGGCCAGCTCGACGCTGCCGTCTCCGAACTGGAAATCGCCCAGCTGGACATCAACCGGGCGTTCTCCTACAGCCCGCGCCTGTTCCGCGCCTACGCCGACGCTTTGACCGCGGTGGGCCGGACGGCCGAAGCCGAGAAATGGCAGCGCCGGGCCAGCGTCGCCGACAACGCCCTCGGCCTCGACGTCTCGGAGGACCCGGACATCATCGATCTCGGCTGGGACGAGGAAGAGGAGGCCCGCGAGGAAGAGCAGCAGCGCCGGCTCCTCGCCGAGCAGACCGCCCAGCGGTCCGCCGCGGCCGCCCCCGAGGAGGCGCCGCGTGCTGCCAGCGCCGAGGCTGTTGCCGGACTTCCGGAAACAGCTGCGGCAGCCAACGCCGTTGACGAAGGATCCGACGACGGCGAATCCGACTTCTGGGAGTCCGACGACGCTGAGTCCGATGACGACTCCGTGGAGAAGGACGCCCTGGACCGCTCCGAGGTGCTCAGTGGCTACTCCTCCGGCGAGACCGGACACGCCGATTCACACGACGCCGGGTCATCCGACGCCGACTCCCGCCAGCCGGACCGCTCCGAAGGCTGATCCGGATATGGCCGCACCGGAGCTGATCTCCGCCTTCGACGCCCTGCTCGCCGACCTTGACGGCGTCGTCTACGCGGGCCCCCACGCCATCCCGGGCGCCGTGGAATCCCTGCGCCGGCTCGCCGGGATCGGCGTCGGCCTCGGCTACGTCACGAACAACGCCTCCCGGACCCCCGCGCAGGTGGCCCAGCACCTGCGTGAGCTGGGCGCCCCGGCGGAGGACCACCAGGTGGTCAGCTCCTCGCAGGCCGCGGGCGAGCTGCTGGCTTCGCTGTTGCCGGCGGGTGCCCGGGTGCTGGTCACCGGCGGGGACTCGCTGGCCCAGGAGATTGAACTCGCCGGCCTGGTGCCGGTCCGCAGTGAAGCGGAGCAGCCCGTCGCCGTCGTGCAGGGGTTCCATCCGGACCTCGGCTGGAAAGACCTCGCGGAAGCCGCCTACGTCATTGCCGGCGGCGCCCTGTGGGTGGCCACCAACACGGACATGTCCATTCCCCAGGCCCGGGGCATGGCGCCGGGCAACGGGACACTGGTCGCGGCGGTGGCCGCCGCCACCGGGCAGCGGCCCCTGGTTGCCGGCAAGCCGGAAGCGCCGCTGTTCCACGCCGCCGCGAAACGCCTGGCCGCAGACCGGCCGCTCGTCGTCGGCGACCGCCTGGACACCGACATCCTGGGCGGCAACAACGCCGGCTTCGCCACCGTCGCCGTGCTGACCGGCGTCGACACGCGCGAATCGGTCCTCGCCGCCCGCACGCTGGAACGGCCGGGCTACCTTATTAACGACCTCACGGACCTCTACCGTCCCTATCCGGCGATTGCCGCCGACGCCGGGCAGCACCGCTGCGGCGCGGCGACCGCCGTCGTGCACGGGCGGACGGTCCGGGTCAGCGGCGATCCCGGCGACCTCGACGCCTGGCGGGCCGCTTGTTCGGCCTGGTGGACTGCCAATCCCGAGACCGCGGCTGCCCTGGCCCCGGTCCTGGAATGGCTGGATCACTAGACTGGGGACCATGACCGAGCTGAACCCCAACACCGGGACGGACCCCGCGGGGGGAGACCCCCACGTCACCTGGCCGGAGCTTCCGGCCGCATCTGGTGATGCTGCGGGGGATGATCCTTCCCGGGACCCCGCTGTCGGCGCACTGCTCCGCCGTCTCAGTGAACTGCCGGCATTACCCGTGGCCCGCCACGGGGAGGCCTACGCCCTCCTGCACGACGAGCTGCTGGCGGCCCTGAACGAGTCCGTCGCAGAACAACCAACCGCCGGCCCGGCAGCGGCCGGACCAACCAATTCACCAGGGGATGCCACGAATGAGCAGGCTTGACCAGGCCCTCGTCAGCCGCGGGCTGGCGAGGTCCCGCACCCATGCCGCACGCCTTATCGCCGAAGGCAAAGTCAGCTCCAACGGCGAGGTGCTGGCCAAGGCCTCCCTCCAGGTCCAGGACGACACGGGCCTCGACGTAGCAGCCGCCGATGAGGACAACTACGTCAGCCGGGCCGGGCACAAGCTGGCCGGCGCACTGGACGCTTTTCCCGCCGTCGAGGTCGAAGGCAAGCGGTGCCTTGACGCCGGTGCCTCCACGGGCGGATTCACCGAGGTGCTGTTGCGCCGCGGCGCGGCCCACGTCGTGGCCGTCGACGTCGGGCACGACCAGCTGGTCCCCGTGATCCGGAACGACCCCCGCGTTTCCGTGCACGAGGGCCTCAACGTCCGCTACATGGCGCCGGAGGAGATCGGCGGACCGGTGGCCCTGACGGTGGCGGACCTGTCCTTCATCTCCCTCACCCTCGTGCTGGCACCCCTCGCGGCGTGCACGGAACCGGGCGGTGACCTCGTCCTGATGGTCAAGCCGCAGTTCGAGATCGGCAAGGACCGGCTGGGCCGCACCGGCGTCGTCACCTCGGAGCGGGAACGCCGCCTCGCCGTGGGCAAAGTCGCGGCAGAAGCGATGGACTGCGGGCTGGAACTGAAAGGCCTCGCCGGCAGCCCGTTGCCCGGCCAGGACGGAAACGTCGAGTACTTCCTGTGGATAAAGCGCGGGATTCGAACAGACCTGCCTAAGATCGAAGAGCGGGACGCAGCCGTCGCTGCGTTACTCGGAACAATCTGGCCCAAGTACTAGAAGCACCAGAAGGCGGAACCCGATGAGCAGGCGTGTCCTCATCCTTGCCCACACAGGCCGTGAGGAGTCCCTCAAGGCTGCCTGGGAAGCGTGCACCCAGCTCCATGACTTCGGCATTGTTCCCGTGATGCTGAAATCCGAGCTCGGCGACATGGTCCGCTTCTTCGGACGCCTCGACCAGCCGGTCGAGATTCTCCATGAGCACGTGATGCTGCCCGACGTCGAGCTCGTGATGGTGCTCGGCGGCGACGGCACCATCCTCCGCGCCGCGGAACTGGTGCGCGAGGTCGATGTGCCGCTGCTCGGCGTCAACCTTGGCCATGTGGGTTTCCTGGCCGAGAGCGAGCGGGCGGACCTCGCCCAGACCGTCGAATGGATCGCGAGACGCGACTATACCGTCGAAGAGCGGATGACCATCGACGTCCAGGTCTGGGTCCGCGGGCAGAAAATCTGGCACACCTGGGCCCTCAACGAGGCCGCGATCGAAAAAGGCAACCGGGAACGGATGCTCGAGGTGGTCACCGAGGTCGACGAGCGCCCGCTGACCTCCTTCGGCTGCGACGGCGTGGTCCTGGCCACCCCCACGGGCTCCACCGCCTACGCCTTCTCCGCCGGAGGTCCGGTGGTCTGGCCGGAAGTCGAAGCGCTGCTGATTGTGCCGATCAGCGCCCACGCACTCTTCGCCAAGCCGCTGGTGGTCTCGCCCCGGTCCCGGCTCGCCGTGGAAATCCTGAACCGCACCGATGCGCAGGGCGTGCTCTGGTGCGACGGCCGGCGCTCGGTGGACCTCCCGCCCGGCGCGCGCGTGGAAGTGACCCGCTCCGCCACGCCCGTACGGCTCGCCCGCACCCACCAGACGCCCTTCTCCGGCCGCCTGGTCCGCAAATTCGAACTCCCCATCCAGGGCTGGCGCGGTCCGATGCCGCAAGCCGCCACGGTCCATACCGGTCCGGTGCCGGTGATCCGCACCCCCCGGCCAATGCCCCCGCTTCCCACCCCGCAGCAGGCTGGGCCGCCGTATGCAGGGCCGGGCGAGACCCCTGACCCCTCGACTGCGAAGTGAACCATGCTTGAAGAACTGAGAATCCGCGACCTTGGCGTCATCACCGACGCCACGCTGCCCCTCGGCCCGGGCCTGAGCGTCGTGACCGGTGAAACCGGCGCCGGCAAGACCATGGTGGTCACCGCCGTCGGGCTGCTGCTCGGCGCACGGTCCGACGCCGGTGCCGTGCGCAGCGGCGCGAAAAGCGCCTCCGCGGAGGCGACGGTGAAGCTCGACGCCGGGCACCCGGCCGTGGCGCGTGCCCGTGAGGCAGGGGCCGAGGTCGAGGAGTTCGACGGCGGCGCGGAGCTGCTGCTCGCCCGCAGCGTGGGCGCGGACGGCCGCAGCCGCGCCTACCTCGGCGGGCGCGCCGCGCCCGTGGGGGTGCTCGGGGAGATCGGCGGGACCCTCGTGGTGGTCCACGGCCAGTCCGGGCAGATCCGGCTCAAGAGCCAGGTCGCGCAGCGCGGCGCCCTCGACAAATTCGCGGGGGAGAGCCTCGCCGCGACGCTCGGGAGCTACCAGGAGCTCTACGCCCGCTGGAAGTCCAGCCAGGCCGAGCTGGACGAGCTCCGCAGCGCCGCCCGGGAACGCCTCCGCGAGGCCGAATCCCTGGAGGTTGCCCTGGCCGAGATCGACGCCGTCGACCCGCAGCCGGGGGAAGACGAGTCGCTCAAGGCGGAGGCCGTCAAGCTCGCCAACGTCGAGGAACTCCGGATCGCGGCCACCACGGCACACCAGGCGCTTATCGCCGAGGACTTCGGTGACGGCAGCGATGCCACCACGCTGGTGGATGCGGCCAAACGCACCCTGGAGCATGTCGCCGAACATGACGGGGAACTTGGCTCCGCGGCCGCCCGGCTGGCTGAGGTTGGCTTCCTGCTTAACGACATCGCCACCGAACTCGCCAGCTACCAGGCCACCCTCGACACCGAGGGCCCGGAACGGCTCGCCGAGATCGAGGACCGCCGGGCCGCGCTGGCGAAGCTGGTGCGCAAGTACGCCCCGAGCATTGACGAGGTGCTGGTCTGGGCTGAGGAGTCCCGGGCGCGGTTCCTGGAGCTGCAGGACGACTCCACCCGGATCGAGGCGCTGGACGCCGAGGTGGCCCGCGCCGGGGCCGAGCTGACCAAACAGGCCGCCGCGGTCAGCAAGCTCCGGAAGAAGGCCGCCAAGGACCTCTCCGCCCGCGTCAGCGCGGAACTCAAGGCCCTGGCGATGGCGGATGCCACCCTGGTCATCAACGTCGAATCCGGCGCGCAGCCGGGACCGCACGGCGCGGACGAGATCTCCTTCCTGCTTCAGCCGCACTCCGGCGCCCCCGCCCGCCCGCTGGGCAAGGGCGCCTCCGGCGGTGAACTGTCCCGCGTGATGCTCGCCATCGAAGTCGTGCTGGCCGCCGTCGACCCGGTCCCCACCTTCGTCTTCGACGAGGTCGACGCCGGCGTGGGCGGCCGTGCCGCCGTCGAGATCGGCCGCCGGCTGGCGATGCTGGCCCGGCACGTCCAGGTGCTTGTGGTGACCCACCTTCCGCAGGTGGCAGCGTTCGCCGACCAGCACATCCGGGTCACCAAGACCTCCGTGCGCGGCGCCGACGGTGCCACGGCAACCGGCTTCACCTCCAGTGACGTCCGGCTCCTCGACGAGGCGGAACGCGTCCGGGAGCTGGCCCGCATGCTCGCCGGCCAGGAGGATTCCGAATCCGCCCGGGCCCACGCCCAGGAGCTGCTGGACGACGCCCGGCTCCTGCCGCAGCAAACCTGAACGCGGCCGTGCAGCGGCCCGGTACCGGGATGGCAATTCCAGCGGCTTGCCGCGAACAGACCCCTGGAAGGCTGAATTGATGATAGGCTCGAACTCCGTGGTGCAGCGATCAAATTCCCGTGTAAATTCCCGGTTTCCGGGCTCCTCCAAGACGACCAAACACATCTTCGTCACCGGTGGTGTGGCGTCCTCGCTCGGTAAGGGACTGACGGCTTCGAGCCTCGGTCACCTCCTGCGGGCACGCGGCTTGTCTGTAACTATGCAAAAGCTCGATCCCTATCTGAACGTGGATCCGGGCACGATGAACCCCTTCCAGCACGGCGAAGTCTTCGTCACTGACGACGGCGCCGAAACGGACCTGGACATCGGCCACTACGAGCGCTTCCTCGATGAGAACCTCGAGGGCTCGGCCAACGTCACGACCGGCCAGGTCTACTCCACGGTTATCGCCAAGGAACGCCGCGGCGAATACCTCGGCGACACCGTCCAGGTCATCCCGCACATCACCGATGAGATCAAGCGGCGCATGCGGCTTCCCGCCGAGGGCAAGCACGCCCCCGACGTGATCATCACCGAAATCGGCGGCACCGTGGGCGACATCGAGTCGCAGCCGTTCCTTGAGTCCGCCCGCCAGGTCCGCCAGGACATCGGCCGCGGAAATGTGTTCTTCCTGCACGTCTCCCTGGTGCCGTACATCGGCCCGTCGCAGGAACTCAAAACCAAGCCCACGCAGCACTCCGTTGCTGCGCTGCGCTCCATCGGCATCCAGCCCGAGGCGATCGTTATCCGGTCGGACCGCGAAGTCCCGCAGCCCATGCGCGACAAGATCGGCCGCATGTGCGACGTCGACATTGACGCCGTCATCGGCTGCCCGGATGCCCCGAGCATCTACGACATCCCGAAGACCCTGCACTCCCAGGGCCTGGATTCCTACATCGTCCGTGCGCTGGACCTTCCGTTCAAGGACGTTGACTGGACCAGCTGGGACAAGCTCCTCGACGCGGTCCACAACCCCAAGCACGAGGTTGAGATCGCCCTGGTCGGCAAGTACATCGACCTGCCGGACGCCTACCTGTCCGTGACCGAGGCCTTGCGCGCCGGCGGCTTCGCCAACGACACCAAGGTCAAGATCCGCTGGGTCCCCTCGGACGAATGCGAAACCCACGAGGGTGCAGTCAAGTCACTGGACGGCGTCGACGCGATCTGTGTCCCCGGCGGCTTCGGCATCCGCGGGCTCGAAGGCAAGCTCGGCGCGCTGAAGTATGCCCGTGAGAGCAAGCTCCCCGTCCTGGGCCTCTGCCTGGGCCTGCAGTGCATGGTGATCGAGTACGCCCGCAACGTGGTCGGTCTCGAGGGCGCTTCCTCGTCCGAGTTCGAGCCGGATTCGAAGTACCCGGTGATTGCCACGATGGAAGAACAGCTGGACATTGTCGACGGCAAGGGCGACCTGGGCGGCACCATGCGCCTGGGCCTGTACGAGGCCAAACTGGACGAAGGGTCCGTGGTCGCCGAGACCTACGGCACCACCACGGTCAGCGAACGGCACCGCCACCGCTACGAGGTCAACAACAAGTACCGCGAGCAGATCGCTGCCCAGGGACTGGTGTTCTCCGGAACGTCGCCCGACGGCAAGCTGGTCGAGTACGTGGAGCTGCCCCGCGACGTCCACCCGTACTACGTGGCCACGCAGGCGCACCCGGAGCTCAGCTCACGCCCGACCCGGCCGCACGCGCTGTTCTCCGGACTGGTGAAGGCCGCCCTGGCGCACCAGAAGGGCGACGGCACCAAGGTCTCCACGGCAGATACCGGCACGGCAGATACAGCCACGGCAGACACAGCCACGGCAGGGACAGCCACGAACGCTCCGGCGGCAGCCAAGCCGTCCCCGGCAGTGTCGAAGTAACCCCCAACTGAATCAAAGGACGGCGCGATGCCCGGTAACCCTGAAACCCCCAGTGCTGC
>DATITT010000436.1:0-4735 GCA_035467435.1 Arthrobacter sp.
GGAATGGCACCGCGAGGCCGCGGCCGACCCGGAGGGCTTCACCAAGAAGGCCCAGGCCTCCATGGCCAGGCACGTCCAGGCCATGGTCGAGTTCCAGGACGCCGGCGCCGAGGTGTTCGACTACGG
Source organism: Arthrobacter sp. (assembly GCA_035467435.1). GTDB lineage: Bacteria > Actinomycetota > Actinomycetes > Actinomycetales > Micrococcaceae > Arthrobacter. Next base: position 127 of record DATITT010000436.1, read on the forward strand.
CAACTCCATCCGCGATGAGGCCCGCACGGGCGGCTACAGCCGTGCCTTCGATTTCCCCGGGTTCGTCCCGGCGTACATCCGGCCGCTGTTCTGCGAGGGCATGGGCCCGTTCCGCTGGGTGGCGCTCTCCGGCGACCCGGAGGACATCGCGGTCACGGACAAGGCCATCAAGGAACTCTTCCCGGAGAACAAACACCTGCACCGCTGGATCGACGCCGCCGCCGAGCGCGTCGAGTTCGAAGGCCTCCCGGCCCGCATCTGCTGGCTGGGCTACGGCGACCGCGCCAAGGCCGGGCTGCTGTTCAACCAGCTCGTCAAGGAGGGCAAGGTCAGGGCGCCCATCGTGATCGGCCGCGACCACCTCGACTCCGGCTCCGTCGCGTCCCCGTACCGCGAAACCGAAGCCATGGCTGACGGCTCGGACGCCGTGGCCGACTGGCCGCTGCTCAACGCGCTGCTCAACACCGCCTCCGGCGCCACCTGGGTCTCCATCCACCACGGCGGCGGCGTCGGCATCGGCCGCTCCATCCACGCCGGCCAGGTCTCGGTTGCCGACGGCACCGAGCTCGCAGCGCAGAAGCTCGAACGCCTGCTCACCAACGACCCCGGCATGGGCGTCATCCGCCACGTCGACGCCGGCTACGACCGCGCCGTCGACGTCGCCGCCGAGCGCGGCGTCCGCATCCCGATGTCAGAAACCCGCTAAGCAAGGTCCCAACCCACATCGACTGCTCCGAAACTGCCGTTTTGAGCCCTCAAAAGGGCACCTACGGAGCAGTCGATGAGAATGAAGTAGGAACATCCCATGACTGTCACGACCCATGAACCGCTCACCGTCACCCTCGGCTCCAGCGGCGTCACGCCCGAGGACGTCGTCGCCGTCGCCCGCCACGACGCCCACGTGACCATCTCCCAGGACGCCCTCGACGCCGTCGCCAAGGTCCGTGCCCACATCGACGGCCTGGCCCACAGCGAGGTTCCCGCGTACGGCATCTCCACCGGGTTCGGTGCGCTGGCCAACCGGCACATCCCCAACGAACTGCGCACCCAGCTGCAGAAGTCACTGATCCGCAGCCACGCCGCCGGCATGGGTCCGGCCGTGGAACGCGAGGTGGTCCGCGGCATCATGTTCCTGCGCGCCAAGACCCTCGCCTCCGGCCGCACCGGCGTCCGCCCGGTGGTGCTGCAGACCATGGTGGACGTCCTCAACGCCGGCATTACCCCGGTGGTCCGCGAATTCGGCTCGCTCGGCTGCTCCGGCGATCTCGCCCCGCTGTCCCACTGCGCCCTCGTCCTGATGGGCGAAGGCGAAGCCACCGGCCCCGACGGCGAGCTCTACGGGAACAGGGACGGCCGCCCGGTCGCGGACCTCCTCGCCGCGCACGGGATCGAGCCCGTCACCCTCGCCGAGAAGGAAGGCCTGGCGCTGGTCAACGGCACCGAGGGCATGCTGGGCATGCTGCTGATGGCCATCGCGGACATCCGCCAGCTGCTCACGACGGCGGACATCACCGCCGCGCTTAGCGTCGAGGCGCTGCTGGGCACCGACCAGGTGTTCCTGCCGGAGCTGCATGCGGCCCTCCGCCCGCACCCGGGCCAGGCCGCCTCCGCGGACAACATGCTCCGGGTCCTGTCCGGCTCCCCGATCGTGGCCTCGCACCGGGTCAACGACACCAAGGTCCAGGACGCCTACTCGCTGCGCTGCGCCCCGCAGGTGGCCGGGGCTGTCCGCGACACCGTGGACCATGCCGCCATGGTCGCTTCCCGCGAGCTGGCCGCCGCGATCGACAACCCGGTGGTCCTGCCCGACGGCCGGGTCAGCTCCAACGGCAACTTCCACGGCGCCCCGGTGGCCTACGTGCTGGACTTCCTGGCGATCGCGGTCGCGGACCTGAGCTCCATCGCCGAGCGCCGGACCGACCGCATGCTGGACCCGGCCCGCTCGCACGGGCTGCCCGCGTTCCTCGCGGCAGACCCCGGCGTCGACTCGGGCCTGATGATCGCCCAGTACACCCAGGCCGGGCTGGTCTCGGACAACAAGCGGCTGGCTGTCCCGGCGTCGGTGGACTCGATCCCCAGCTCCGCGATGCAGGAGGACCATGTGTCGATGGGCTGGCACGCGGCCCGCAAGCTCCGCCGCGCCGTGGAGAACCTGCGCCGCGTGCTCGCGATCGAACTCGTGACCTCGGCCCGGGCGCTCGACATCCGCACCCAGCTCTCCGGCGGCGAACTCACCCCGGGACCCGCCGGCGCCGCCGTGATCGCTGCGCTGCGCGACGTCGTCGACGGTCCCGGCGCGGACCGGTTCCTGTCCCCGGAACTGGAGGCGGCGGACCGCCTCGTCGCCTCGGGCAGGGTGCGGGCGGCGGCCGAATCCGCCGTCGGAAATCTCGCCTGAGGGAAAACAAAATGCTGTCCGGGTGACCAATTTCCGGTGTCCCCGAATTAGTGGGCAACACGGCCAGCGGGGGCCCGGGAACTGTAGTACAAATGGAAAGTCACACCAACGAAGTTGTGACAAGGAACATATACAAAGGGGTAGAAGTTCATGAAAGCACGCGGGACGGTTATTTCCAGACGCCTGGCATCGGTCAGTGCGGTCTCCGACTGGCGGAGCCTCAAAGCGGGGGACCGGGTCGAAATCCTTAAGCACGCCCAGGTTTTGGCGGCCGGTGAGGTCGAAGAAGTCTCGCTGAGCGGGAATGTCCTCTGGCTGGTCCCGGCGGCACCGGCGGTCCCTTCTGAGAACGGGCTTTTCCTGAAATCCGATGGCGTGGAGGTGCGGCGCAGCTAGCCGCAACCGGTTTTCGCGCCGCTGACGCGTATCTTGGTGAGGGGGCACCGTTCCGAAGGGACGGGGCCCCTACTCATCCCCGGGCATCCGGGTCCCGGCAGGAGGAATACGCAGTGTTTGAGGCTCCCAGCATCGTTTTTGCAGCGGCAGGCGTGGCCGTCTTCGCCGCTGCACTTCTGCCCAAGCTGCTGCGCAATGCGCCGCTGTCCATGCCGATGGTCTTCCTGGCCGCCGGCATGCTGGCTTTCACGTTCATCCCGGAGCTGCCGGACCCGGACCCCCTGCAACACGGGGAGTTCACTACCCACCTGACGGAAATCTGCGTCATCATCTCGCTGATGGGCGCCGGCCTCGCGCTGGACCGCCCTGTGGGCAGGCGCGCATGGTCCACCACCTGGCGGATGCTGGGGGTGGCCATGCCGATCTGCATCGTTGCCCTCACCCTGCTGGGGCTCGGGGTGCTGGGGCTGGGACTCGGCGCCGCGCTGCTGGTCGCGGCGGCGCTCGCGCCGACCGACCCCGTGCTGGCCTCTGAAGTCCAGGTGGGGGAGCCCGCCGATGATGAGGACGAAACCGAGCAAGGCGAAGACGAAATCCGCTTCGGCCTCACCTCCGAGGCAGGCCTGAATGACGGGCTGGCTTTCCCGTTTGTCTACCTGGCCATCGCCATCAGCCTGGTCGGTCCCTCGCCGTCCGAGTGGTTCGTGTCCTGGTTCGCCACCGACGTCCTGTGGCGGATCGGTATGGGAGTGCTCCTCGGCTGGCTGGCAGGGAAGGCGCTGAGCCTGCTGTTCTTCTCCGCCCGGGACAGCATCAGGCTGTCCAGCCACTCCGAGGGCTTCGTGGCGCTGGCGGCGACGTTCCTGGCCTACGGGGTGACGGAAATGCTGGAAGGCTACGGGTTCATCGCCGTCTTTGTGTGCGCGGTGACCATCCGGGCCGCGGAACGGACGCATGGCTTCCACCGTGTGATGCACTCCTACGTGGAGCAGCTCGAACGGCTCATGACGGTGATCATCCTGGTGCTTCTGGGCGGCGCGATTGCCCGGGGCCTGCTGGCCGGCATTGGCTGGGCGGAGGTCCTGGTGGCGCTGGCGTTCCTGCTGGTCGTCCGTCCGCTGGCCGGCTGGATCGCCCTGGCGCGGGGCAAGACCGGCCCGCGGGAACGGATCGCCATCGCCTTCTTTGGCATCCGCGGCATCGGCTCGCTCTACTACCTCGCTTACGCGCTCAGCAAGGGCGACTTCAACGCCCAGGCCGAGCAGCTGTGGGCGTTCATCGGCCTGGTGGTGGCAATGTCCATCGTCCTGCACGGGGCCACCACGGCGCCCGTCATGAACCGGCTGGACCGGCTCCGCGAACGGAAGGCCGTGCAGCAGCATGGCGACGAGGGCAAGGCGCCGAAAACACCCATCTGACGGGGCCGGGCGCTGTGCCCCCAGGCCGCCGGCTACCCCAGCAGCGTGTTGATGAGCCGCGCGGCCACCTTCGCGGTTCGGGCATCGAGGTCGAACTCAGGGTTCAGCTCGGCAATGTCGAGGTGCAGCAGTTTTCCGCTCGCGGCCACCTGGCGGCACACCGCGCTGATGACCGGCAGCGGCACGCCGTAGGCTGCCGGCGCGCTCACGCCCGGCGCCACTGAGGCCGGCAGCACGTCCAGATCGATGGTCAAATACAGGGCGTCGACCTGCCCCAGGAACGCGGCCACGAACACATGTGCGGCCTCGGCTGAGCAGTCCTCGTCCAGCAGGTAGTCCACGCCCAGCTCTTCGGCGGTCCGGAACAGCGCCCGGGTGTTGTTCGGCTCGGAGATCC
>DATITT010000437.1:0-8889 GCA_035467435.1 Arthrobacter sp.
GAGAACTACCTGCACCACCGCCGTACCGGCGCGTTCCTGGTGATCGACCCGCAGGACGGCAACACCCTCGCGGCCGGTCTCGTCAAGGACCACCCCGGCGACCACGAGGACGTGCGCTACTCGATCTGAGCCCTGCTGACCCAGTGCGGCCCCTGTCAGCACGCTGAAACCACCCTGACCACCCTCACTATCCGCGACGTCGCCGTTTTCAGACCGGCCGGCCCGTACTTCCGTCGCCCACCGACGCCGGGCGGTGTGACTATCCCAGGCGTGCCATGAGGTTGTCGTCCAGTGCCGCGAGAAACTCCTCGGTGGTGAGCCATTCCTGGTCCGGTCCCACCAGAAGGGCCAGGTCCTTGGTCATCTGGCCGGCTTCGACGGTCTTGATGACGACATCTTCGAGGGTGACGGCAAAATCGACGACGGCGGGGGTGTTGTCCAGTTTGCCGCGGTGCATGATGCCCCGGGTCCACGCGAAGATCGAGGCGATCGGGTTGGTGGACGTGGGCTTGCCCTGCTGGTGCTGGCGGTAGTGGCGCGTGACGGTGCCGTGTGCGGCTTCGGCCTCGACGGTCTTGCCGTCCGGTGTCATCAGCACGGAGGTCATGAGACCGAGCGAGCCGTAGCCCTGGGCGATGGTGTCGGACTGGACGTCGCCGTCGTAGTTCTTGCACGCCCAGACGTAGCCGCCGTCCCACTTCATCGCCGATGCCACCATGTCATCGATCAGCCGGTGCTCGTAGCTGAGGCCGGCCGCGTCAAACAGGTCTTTGAACTCTGCGTCGAACACCTCCTGGAAGAGATCCTTGAACTGGCCGTCGTAGGCCTTCAGTATGGTGTTCTTGGTGGAGAGGTAGACGGGGTAGTTCCGCTGCAGTCCGTAGGCGAAGGAGGCGCGGGCGAAGTCGCGGATGGAGTCGTTGAAGTTATACATGCCCATGGCCACCCCGCCGCCGTCGGGGTAGGTGACCACCGTCTGCTTGATCTCTTCGCCACCGCCGGCGGGGGTGAAAGTCATGGTCAGCGTGCCCGGGCCGGGGACCTTGAAGTTGGTCGCCATGTACTGGTCGCCGAAGGCGTGCCGGCCGCTGATGATCGGCTTGTTCCAGCCGGGGACCAGGCGCGGGATGTTGGAAATGATGATGGGCTCGCGGAAGACGACACCACCCAGGATGTTGCGGACGGTTCCGTTCGGGGACGGCCACATCTTCTTCAGGCCGAATTCTGCGACCCGCGCCTCGTCGGGGGTTATCGTGGCGCATTTGACGCCCACGTTGTGTTCCTTGATGGCGTTCGCGGCGTCGGTCGTGACCTGGTCATCGGTCGCATCGCGGTTCTGGATGGACAGATCGAAGTATTTCAGGTCCACATCCAGGTAGGGGAGGATCAGGCGGTCCTTGATGAATTGCCAGATGATGCGGGTCATTTCGTCACCGTCCAGCTCCACGATGGGGCCAACGACGTTGATCTTTTGACTCATACGGTCTCCTTGATTCAGGGGCGCGATGGCCCGCTGCGAATGGTTCGGTGGCTGGGCTGTCCGGGGATTCCGGTGCAGCGGCGGCTGCTAGCGGGAGCTGAGGCGCGGCGTCCCCCGGCGGGCAGCGAAGCGGTTCTTGAGATGTTGCAGCTCGGCCGGCAGCTCGGGGGGCAGCGAATTCCCGAACCGGGCGTACCACTGGTCAATACTGTCGATTTCCCGGGCCCATTCCTGCGAATCGACCGCCAGGGCGGCACTGAGGTGTCCGGGGGTGACGTCGAGGCCTTCGATGTCGAGGGACCCCGGTGCGGGGACGAAGCCGATGGGGGTTTCGATGGCAGCCGCTGTCCCCTCGAGGCGTTCGATGGCCCACTTCAGGACGCGGGAGTTGTCTCCGAATCCGGGCCAGAGGAAACTCCCGTCGCTGCCGCGGCGGAACCAGTTGACCAGGAAGATCCGGGGCAGCCGGGCGGGATTGGCCGTCCGGCCGGTCTCCAGCCAGTGGGTGAGGTAGTCCCCGGCGTCGTAGCCGATGAAGGGAAGCATGGCCATCGGATCGCGGCGGACGACCCCGACCTGACCGGCGGCTGCCGCTGTCGTTTCGGAAGACAGTGTTGATCCCATGAAGACGCCTCCGGCCCAGTCCCTGGACTCGGTGACGAGGGGGATGGTGGTCTTCCGGCGGCCGCCGAAGAAGATGGCCGACAGGGGCACGCCGTCAGGTTGGTAGTATTCCTCGGCCAGGATGTCGACCTGGCTGATGGGCGTGCAGAAACGTGAGTTGGGATGGGCCGCGGGCCGGCCGGAGGCTGGGGTCCAGTCGTGCCCGGTCCAGTCGGTCAGGTGCTCCGGGATGTCCGGGGTCATGCCTTCCCACCAGACGCCGCCGTCGTCGGTGAGGGCGACGTTGGTGAAGATGGTGTTGCCCTTGATGATGGCGTCCATGGCGTTGGGGTTGGTCTGCCATCCGGTGCCGGGGGCGACGCCGAAGAGACCCGCCTCCGGGTTGGTGGCGCGCAGTTCCCCGTCCTTGCCCGGACGTATCCAGGCGATGTCATCCCCGAGGGTTTCCACTTTCCAGCCCTCAACGGTGGGGTTCAGCAGGGCGAGGTTGGTCTTGCCGCACGCGGAGGGGAACGCCGCGGAGATGTAGTAGGCCTTCTGTTCCGGGCTGGTGAGCTTGAGGATGAGCATGTGTTCCGCGAGCCAGCCCTCCTGCCGGGACATCGCGGAGGCGATGCGCAGGGAGTAGCACTTTTTGCCCAGCAGCGCGTTGCCCCCGTACCCGGAGCCGTAGGACCAGATGGACTTCTCCTCCGGGAAGTGGACGATCCATTTATCGTCATTGCAGGGCCAGCTGACATCCTGCTGGCCTGGCTCCAGCGGTGCGCCGACGGAATGCAGCGCGGGGACAAAGTCCGCGTCCAGCTCGACCATTTTGGCCAGGACATCGGAACCGGTGTGCGCCATGATGCGCATGGAGGCGACGACGTAGGCGCTGTCGGTGATCTCAACCCCGAATTTGGGGTCCTGGGCGTCGAGGTGGCCCATCACGAACGGAATCACATACATGGTGCGCCCGCGCATCGCGCCGTCGAAGAGTCCCCGCAGCTTCTGCTTCATCTGCGCCGGGTCCATCCAGTTATTGGTGAATCCGGAGTCACGAACATGCTCGGAGCAGATGTAGGTCTGCTCTTCGACGCGGGCAACGTCCTTCGGGTCAGAGAAGGCGGCAAACGAGTTGGGGAACTTGTCCTGGTCCAGGCGGACCAGGGTGCCGGCTGCCACGAGCCCGTCGGTGAGCCTCCGGTATTCGGCCTCGGATCCGTCGACCCAGTGGATGCTGTCGGGCCGGGTCAGGGCGGCTACGTCGCCGACCCACTCCGACAGGCGGGCCAGGGAAAACAGGGTGGTGTCCGTTACGGGGGACGGTGTCGTTTCTTGCACGGTTCTCTTCCTTCCCCTGCGCTGACTGCCGCGGGCGGGGATGATCCTAGAAGGTGACGGGTGGTGCCTCGGAGCCGGAGGCTGATGACGGTCCAGGTGCGGCCGCGGGTCCCTCGAAGGGCCCACAGGCCTTCAACCGTTTACTATTTGATGATTACATCAATCTATATAATAGTCCATGCGGGTTTCGGCCGTCGGGGGTGCGAGGCAAAAGCCGGGCTCGTCCGGGGCCCGGCGGGGGCTCGCCCGGAGCCCGGCAGGGGCAGGCTCGACCACCCCCTGTTACACTGGATGATAGAAGCATGAAATAGTCAATCAGGGGTTGTTGTGAGAGGCCGGGAGGCAGGCATGGAAGAATTCACGGATTTCCGGGCACCGTTGTATGAGGTGAAGGCCAATCTCTTCAAGGGACTGGCGCATCCCGTGCGGATCAGGGTGCTGGAGCTGCTGTGCGAGGCGCCGGAGGTGTCCGTGACCGATCTCCTCGCCGCCACGGGTCTGGAGGCCTCGCATCTGTCCCAGCACCTGTCCGTGCTGCGCCGCTACCACCTGGTGAAGGGCGAACGCAGGGCCCTGCAGATGTTCTATTCCCTGGCGTACCCGCAGGTCGCTGACCTGCTGTCGGTGGCACGTCTGTTGCTCAACGACATGCTGCACACCACCCGGGAGCAGCTTGAACGTTCGACGGCGACGTCCCCGCTGGATGCGGCTGCCGGCAGCTCCAAGTGAAGGCCCTGGCAGCGGCCCGGGCGCTGCTGCCCGGCCGGAGGGACTATGCAGATCTGCCCCGCACCTGGAAAGGGGACCTCGTCGCCGGGGTCACCGTGGGCATCGTCGCCCTCCCGCTGGCGCTGGCCTTCGGGGTCAGCTCCGGCGCCGGAGCGGCCAGCGGACTGATTACCGCCGTGATCGCCGGCATCGTCGCCGCCGTTTTCGGTGGTTCCAACATCCAGGTCTCCGGCCCGACCGGGGCGATGGTCGTCGTCCTGGGTCCCGTCATCGCCACACAGGGCCCCGGGGCCCTGGCCGCGGTGGCCGTCCTGGCAGGGGTCATCGTCATCGCCGCCGGTGTGCTCAAGCTCGGCCGGGTCGTGACCCTGCTGCCCTGGCCGGTGATCGAGGGGTTCACCCTCGGGATTGCCATGATCATCTTCCTCCAGCAGGTCCCGGCCGCGTTCGGCGTCAAAGCCGGACCAAGCAGCAACGCCGCCGTCTCTGCCGTCCAGGGACTCACAACGGCGTCCCCCGCCGCCCTCCTGGCCCCGGTGGCACTGGTGGCGCTGGTCGCCGTCATCATGATCGCCGCACCCCGGATCCACCCACAGATCCCCGGCTCCCTCATCGCCATCATCATCGCCAGCATCGCCGCCCAGGTACTGGACCTGCCCGTGGCCCGGATCGGCACCCTGCCCGACAGCCTGCCGGCCCCGATCATCCCCGCCCTGGACTGGGGCACCGTGGCTGCCCTTGCCGCGCCGGCCGCGACCATCGCGGCCCTCGCGGCGATCGAGTCACTGCTCTCGGCCCGGGTTGCCGCATCGATCTCCGACACCGGCCCCTACGACGCCGACCGTGAACTCCTGGGCCAGGGCCTGGCCTCTGTAGCGTCCGGGTTCTTCGGCGGCATGCCCGCCACCGGCGCCATCGCCCGCACCGCCGTGAACATCCGCTCCGGCGGCCGGACCCGGCTCGCCGCCATCACACACGCCGTGGTGCTGCTGGGCGTGGTGTACCTGGCCACCGGCCCGGTCTCGCGGATCCCGCTCGCCGCCCTCGCCGGTGTCCTTATGGTCACCGCCACCCGCATGGTCTCCCTCACCACCCTGCGCAGCGTCATCGGCTCAACCCGGGCCGACACTGTTGTTTTCTTCGTCACGGCTCTGATTACCGTGTCCTTCGACCTGATCCAGGCGGTGGCGATCGGCATCGCCGTCGCGTCCTTCTTCGCCCTGCGCACGCAGGTGAAGTCCAGCGGCGTGCACCGCGAGGAGATCCCCGGCCCGATTCAGGAAGGCGACGAACACATCGCCGTGTTCCGGCTCGACGGGGCCCTGTTCTTCGCCGCCGCCGAACGCGTCCTGGACCGGGTCAGCGCCATCCGCAACGTCGACGTCGTCATCATCCGCATGTCCCAGCTCCAGGTCCTGGACGCGACCGGCGCACGGGTCATCACCGACATCGTCAACGCCCTCGAACGCCGCGGCATCACCGTGCTGATCAAAGGCATCCAGGAACGCCATCTGGCCCTGGTCACCCGGGTGGGTGTGCTGGAATCCCTGCGCCACCACAAGCACCTGTTCGATGAGCTGCCGCCCGCCGTGGAACACGCCCGCAGCCACGTCGCCCGGGCCAGGGCCGCCCGCACCGCGGCACTCCCCTCACAGGACACAGCTCCCGACGCCGGCCAGGACCCCGTCCGTGGCCGGGCCGCGGCAGCCACTCCCGGCAGCACCACGGTCCGATGAATAATCAGGAGCATCCTTTGCCGCCAGCAGCACCCCTGGAATCCCGGAACGAACCGGACCGTCTGCCGCAACACGGCCTGCCCGCGGGGGCAGCAGCGCTGCTCCCGTTCAGGAACCGGCCATGAGCGTGGACGGCATGCCGCTGCCTGCCTGGAAGCACTCCACGCCCGGAGCGTCCGGGTATCCCGCGGACGCGGACGCCTGGAACCGCTGGTACGCCGAACATGACAGGAGTTGGGCGCCGGCAAGCTCCTCGGTCCGCGACGCCTTGAACGGGCTTGCCCCGGGCCGGGCCCTGGATCTGGGGGCCGGAGACGGGCGCCACGCCGTGTGGCTCGCCGGACGCGGCTGGCACGTGACAGCCATGGACTTTTCCGCCGCAGCCCTGGATACCGGGCGCGGGCGTGCCTTCGCCGAAGGCGTCACCGCACTGATCGACTGGTCCGTCGGCGACGTCACCACCTGCGCCCCGGCACGCGGAAGCCTGGACCTGGTCCTGGCAGCCTTCCTCCACCTGCCCGGCGCCGACCTCCAACATGTCATCGCCCGCGCCGCCCCGGCTCTGGCGCCCGGGGGGATTTTCCTGTTCATCGGCCACGATCCTTCCGACGCGCGGGAAGGCACCGCCGGAAGCTCGGAACCCTCCGTGCTGCATACCTGCGCCGAGGTCGCCGTGTGGGCCCGGCAGTCCGGCCTGCAGGTCGAATCAGCAGAAATCCGGTCACGGCCCGTCCCCGGCGCCCGCCGTCCCGCGCTGGACTGCATGGTCCTGGCCCGGCCCAACGGCCGAACCTGACCCGCCCATCACACCCGAAGGACTGCCTTGGAAGCACACCTCACAGCCGTCCACGTCGCCGCCGGCGAAGTGGAACTGGTCGAAATGCGGGCCGACCGGGCCCGCGCCGCGCTCGTCGACGCCATGTGCCGGGCCATGGCAGCCGGGGTTCCCCCGGTCATGGCGGCCGCCGCCGCCGAAATGGATGTCGCCGAACTCTTCGACGCCATCCGCCGGCACACCCCGGCCCTCGCCTCCGGTCCGCACGCCGCCGACAACGATGACATGCACTGGCTCTGAGAGCCGGGGCACTGCCCGGTCCTGATCCCTCAGCACCCCGCACCAGCAACAACTACCGAACACCATCCCGGGAGACAGCATGTACCAGACCACCCCCGAGTTCCCGCCGGCCCCGGGTGCCCCGTCCGCAGGATCGCGGATCATCGGGACGGGGTCATTCCAGCCCGCCCGGGTACTCACCAACGATGACCTAAGCCTGATCGTGGAGACCAGCGATGCGTGGATCCGGGAACGTGTCGGAATTCAAACGCGCCGGATCGCGGACACCGAAACCGTCGCGGACCTGGCCCTCGGCGCGGCAACCGAGGCCCTGCAGGACGCGGGCATCGACGCGGCAGAGCTCGACCTGATCGTCGTCGCGACCGTCACCGCCAAAGACCGCTCGCCCAGCACGGCAGGAAGGGTCTCCGCCAGCCTCGGAACCGGGTCCCCCACAGTCCTGGACATCAACGTCGCCTGTTCAGGTTTCACCCACGCCATGGCCATCGCCGACCACGCCATCCGGGCCGGATCCGCCAAAACGGCCATGGTCATCGGCGCGGAAAAGCTCACCGACTTCACCGACTGGTCCGACCGGAGCACCTGCGTGCTGGTCGGCGACGGTGCCGGGGCTGTCATCCTCACGGCCGCCGCTGACCCAGGGGTCAGCCCCGTCTGCTGGGGCTCAGTGCCCGCCCTGGCGCACGCCGTACGGATCGAAGAGCCCTCCCTGTATTTCGAGCAGGAAGGTCTTTCCATCTACCGCTGGGCGATCACCCAGGCCGCGCAGCTCGCGCGCCGGACCTGCGAGATGGCCGGCATAGCGCCCGAAAACCTTGCCGGCTTCATCCCGCACCAGGCCAACCTGCGCATCATCGAACCCCTGGCCCGTCAGCTCGGCATCGCGCAGGACATCACGGCCAGGGACATCGTCACCTCAGGAAACACCTCCTCGGCCAGCATCCCGATCGCCCTGGCAAAACTTGTCCGTTCCGGGAACCTGCCACCGGACAGCCCCGTGCTGCTCTTCGGTTTTGGCGGAGGGTTCTCCTACGCAGGCCAAGTCATCCGGACACCGAAGACAGCAGGGGCAGATCTCGACGCCGAACCCCTGCCGCTCTTCTGAGCACCCCCGGCGTCGGAAGAGCTATGCCCTCCGGGAGGCTGTGGCGGGCGTTCTGGAGGCCGAAGGCTTCCGGCTGCTGGGGGCCGGTTCGGCCGCCGAAGCACTTCCTCAAATCCTCCTCCACCGCCCCGATATTGCCGTGGTCGACATCCGGCTTACGGACAGCACCGCCGTCGAATTCTGCCGTGCTGCCCGCGCCCTCCTCCCGCCGCTGCGCTTCCTGCTGTTGACCAGCTACGAAGACCACCGCCCGGTCCAGGAAGCGGTCCTGGCCGGGGCCAGCGGACTGGTACTGCGGCAACTCCGCAGCGGTGCCCTTATATCCGCCGTCCGGCAAACCGCCGGCGGCGTCCGCCTCCTCAACGCCGCCGTCAGGTCAAAAGTCATCCAGGACTTCTCCGGCGCCGCCGCTGCCGATGACCCGCGCCGTTCCGGGCTGACCAGCACGGAGAGCCACCTGCTGGCCCTGGTCGCACAAGGCCTGGACGATGAAAGCATCAGCCGGAAGACCACCGTCTCCATCGCGGACATCCCAAAAATACTGCGCCACGCCTTGTCGAAGCTCGGCATCGACCCGCTCGATCACACACGCCCCCCAGCATCCCCGCCCGCGCCCCTTTGAGCATCACCCGGTCAAAGGTGGCCCAGATCAACACATTGAGGCGTTGACACCCGACGCCTGTCCCGGGAGCGGGGCGTCATGCGCCGAAAGTACCGGTACTCCTTGCGGGTCGCCGCCTAATGGACCCTTGCCACCCGGCCGGCGGACCACGATCATCGTTCTGGGAGGCGCCGTGGAAGTCATCAACAGCAAGCT
>DATITT010000438.1:0-3899 GCA_035467435.1 Arthrobacter sp.
CTGCGGGCTCTCAGACGGGCTGGCCGTGGCCGGGGGCGACGGCGGCCCCGGTGGGCCGGCGGAGGGCGGGACCGCCGAAAAGACGACCGCGAGCACGACTGCGGCGGCCAGCAGGAGCACCGCGCCCGCGGCTGCCAGCCAACGGCGCCGGTCGGACAAGATGGACCACATGCTCCACTGTGGCACCACCGGCCACAGCCGGACTAGGGCTGAAATGCCCAGTATCAGCCAAACCCCCCAAGCAACGCGGGGTCACCTGGCGCCCATGTTGACCCCTCGGACGGGCGCTGGGTGACCCCGCGTTGTTAGGGTGAACCGAAGGGCGCTGCGGGAATCAGGCGGTCTGCCCGGTAACGGTCGAACAAGCTGATGAAGGAGTCTTCCGTTCGTCGGTAGCCGGTGAAGCCGGCAAGGCGGCTCTTGCTCATATCGGTGACGACTTCGAGGTTCCGGCCCAGATCACCGTCTGTGTGCCACCAGGAGGCAACCCGTGCGAGATCGGGTTCGGCCAGCCCGTGGCGGGCGGCGATGTCTGCCCAGACGCCCTCCTTGCCGAGCATCTGTTGTTCCAGCGGGCGGGGCTGGCCGGCGTACCCTACGGGTTCGACCCCGAAATAGGCCGCCAGCGCAGGCCACATGCGCCGCCAGCGGAAGATGTCGCCGTTGACGATGTTGTAGGCCTCGTCGCCCACACCGTCAGCCGTGGCCGCCCAGATCATATGTTCGGCCAGCAGCCCGCTGTCCGTCATGTCCGTGAGGCTGTTCCACTGCGTCTCGGAGCCCGGGAAGATGAACGGTTGCCCGAGTTCCCGGCAAACGGATGCCTGCACGGCGAGCGTGAGGCCCATGTTCATGGCGTTGCCGACCGCATGCCCGATCACCGTATGTGCCCGGTGCACGGACCAGCTGAAGCCCTGTTTCCCGGCGGCAGCAAACAACTCGTCTTCCTGGGCGTAGTAGAAGTTGGGCGTCGGCAGCCTCGGCTCGCTTTCGCGGAAGGGAGTGTCCGGCATCTTCCCCGCCGCATACGCTTCAAACGGACCCAGGTAGTGCTTCAGCCCGGTCATGAGGGCCACATGCTTCACCGGGTGGCCGCTGAGGCTGGCCAGCAGGTTCCGCAGCATGGCCGTGTTGGTCTCGATGTTTTCCTGCTCGGTGTTCATCCGTGACCACGCGGTGTAGAACACGTGGCTCGGCCGTTCGCCGGCCAGGGCTTCCCGCAGGCTGTCCAACGAATTCAGGTCTGCGCTCACGTGGCGGACATCGCCGCGCCGGATCGGGCCGCGGGACAGCGCCACAACGTCCCAGCCCCCGTCCGCGAGCCTGTCGACCAGGGCAGACCCGGCAATCCCGCTGGCCCCGACCACCAGGGCAGTCCTGGTTTCAACGGTGTCTGAACTGCTTCGCACGGCATTTCCTCCTGGTACTTTCCCGCAGGGCCGTCACCGGGCCCATGATGCGGGCCGGTGTGGCCGGGACGGGTCCTCCCCGCCCCGCTCCAGCGTCTCATGCCCGTGAGCGGACCGCCCGACGGGCGCTTCGTAACCTGCGTCCGCAGCGCCTTCCACGGGAGGGGTCCGCAGTAGGATGCAGGTAGTGGACTCGTGAAGATAACGCGAATGCTTAGGCAGGATATCCGTGAAACTTTTGCTCCGGTATCCGCTTGTTGCGGGCACAATGGCTGCCCTGCTCGCGGTGCTCATACTGCTCCTGTCCGGGCAGCCGCTGATTGCGCAGATCACCGCCAGCATCTACGCACTGGCCGTGGCGGCTTATCTGGCCGTCGGCATGGTCCGCCGGCTGATCGGCGGCCAGTGGGGAATCGACATCCTGGCGGTCACCGCGATCGTCAGCACGGTGCTGGTCGGCGAGTACATCGCCTCCATGATTATTGTCCTCATGCTGGCCGGCGGCACCGCCCTTGAGGACTTTGCAGCCGGCCGGGCCAAGAAAGAACTGACCTCCCTGTTGGAGCGCCTGCCGCAGACGGCCCACCGGGAACGCGGCGGCAGCTCCGCAGCCGGAACCAACACTGCCGGAAGCCACGCAGCCGGAACCCGCGCAAACGGCCAACATGAGGATGTCGCCGCCACCGAGGTTCAGATCGGTGACATCCTGCTGGTGAGGCCGGGTGAAGTGGTGCCGCTGGACGGCATCCTGCTCTCTGAATCCGGCACCTTCGACGAGTCCTCGCTCACCGGGGAGAGCATGCCGGTGGAGCGGGTCGCCGGCGAGGGGCTGATGAGTGGCTCCCTGAACGGTGAGGCTGCGGTCCGGAGGCAGGTTTCGGCCCGGATGGAGGATTCGCAGTACAGCCGCATCGTGGCCCTGGTCAAGGAAGCGGCGGACAGCAAAGCGCCCATGGTGCGGCTCGCGGACCGGTATGCCGTACCGTTCACGGCCTTCGCCTACCTCATTGGCGCGGTCGGCTGGATCATCAGCGGCAGCCCGGCCCGGTTCGCGGAAGTGCTGGTGGTGGCCACCCCGTGCCCTCTGCTGATCGCCGCTCCCGTGGCGTTCCTGGGCGGCATGAGCCGCGCCGCGCGCGGCGGGATCATCGTCAAGTACGCCGGTGTCCTGGAACAGCTCAGCCGGGTCAAGACGGTCGCCTTCGACAAGACCGGCACCCTCACCTACGGCCGTCCGTCCCTGGTCGGGGTCCGGACCGCGGGGTCCTTCACCGAGGACGAGGTTCTGGCCCTGGCGGCCTCCGCCGAACAGTATTCCTCCCATGTGCTCGCCGCCTCGGTGATGGAGGCCGCGCGCACCCGCGGGCTGATGTTCGAAACCGCCACGGAGGCCACCGAATTCGCCACGCACGGCGTCCGGGCCCGCTTCGACGGCCGCGACGTGGTGGTCGGCAAGCCCAACTTCGTGGCCGAATCAGCTCCGGACGTCGTGGAAACGGAGCTGGCCAGCGGCGAACTCGCCATCTATGTGGGCGTGGCCGGGGAATTCGCCGGGTCCCTCGTGATGAGCGACCCGATCCGCGCGGAAACCCGCCGGACCCTGGCCGAGCTCAAGGAACTCGGCGTCACCCGGACGGTCATGCTGACCGGCGATGCGCTCCCCACCGCCGAGCACATCGCGGCCGAGGCCGGGCTCACCGATGTCCGCGCCGAGTGCCTGCCGGCGGACAAGGTCGAAGCCGTCCGGTCCCTGCCCCTCCGCCCGGTCATGATGGTCGGCGACGGCGTCAACGACGCCCCGGTCCTGGCCGTCGCCGCCGTCGGGATCGCGATGGGTGCGCGCGGCTCGACGGCGGCCGGCGAGTCGGCCGACGTCGTGATCATCCTCGATGACCTGTCCAAGGCCGCCTCCGCCGTAAGGATCGGCCAGCGCACCATCAAGGTGGCGCTGCAGAGCATCTGGATCGGGATCGGGCTGAGCGTGGCGCTGATGATCGCCGCAGCGGCCGGCTACATCCCGGCCGTCGCCGGAGCCCTGTCCCAGGAACTCGTGGACCTCGCCACGATCCTCAATGCGCTGCGCGCACTCAGCCCCGGCAGGAAGGGGGCCGGAACAACGGTGCCGGGGCAGAAGGCCCCCGGCGGCGCTACCGGGCCGACGCCTGCTTCTCGGCTTCCGCGATCCGTGGAACGGTCCTGAGGTAGCTGTCCGGGTTCAGGGAGATCGAATCGATGCCCTCGCTGACCAGGAACGCCGCGAACTCCGGGTGGTTGCTGGGACCCTGGCCGCAGATGCCGATCTTGATCCCGGCGGTGTGGGCCTTGCGAATGGCCTCGCTGATCATCGCCATGACGGCCTCGTCCCGCTCATCGAAGAGCGCGGCCAGCTGCCCCGAATCCCGGTCCACGCCCAGGACCAGCTGGGTGAGGTCGTTGGAGCCGATGGAGAAGCCGTCGAAGCGGGTGGCGAACTTTTCGGCGAGGACAACG
>DATITT010000439.1:0-20673 GCA_035467435.1 Arthrobacter sp.
TGAACCATGGTTGCTGCGCTTGCCCCGGAGAAACCGGAACAGCTTGCGCAGGGCAGACAGGACTCGAACCTGCAACCTGCGGTTTTGGAGACCGCTGCGCTACCAATTGCGCCACTACCCTATGGATCGAAAACCAGTTCCGGCCGTTCCCCAGACTTCCCTGAGGCGCAGACCATCATCGTGTTTTCAACACCGGAGAACCAGTCTACGCAACAACTGCGCCTACGTCGAACCGGCCCTAACGGACCGCCCGCCTCGCCGAGAAAAAGGCGAGAAATCCAGAGAGAAATACAGGCAGGAAAACCATCTGACCGACATGCAGTCATATTTCCCCGCCGGCTCCGCAGACGATCCGGTGAACAGCATAGAGTAGATTCCGTCGAAGCCCACCAAACAGCAACCGAAGCTGCTAGCGAAGAATGGACCCGCGATGCCTGCCGCCCGCATTTCACAGCGAATTTCCGCCATAGCCGAATCCGCCACGTTGGCTGTTGATGCCAAGGCGAAGGCGCTGAAGGCGGCTGGCCGCCCGGTCATCGGCTTCGGCGCCGGTGAACCGGACTTCCCGACCCCCGATTACATCGTGCAGGCAGCCATCGAAGCCGCCAGCCAGCCCAAGTACCACCGCTACTCGCCGGCGGGCGGCCTGCCGGAGCTGAAGCAGGCCATCGCGGACAAGACGTTCCGGGATTCCGGCTACAAGGCCGAGGCAGCCCAGGTGCTGGTCACCAACGGCGGAAAGCAGGCCGTGTACAACACCTTCGCCACGCTGCTCGATCCGGGCGACGAGGTCATCGTCCCCACGCCGTTCTGGACCACTTACCCGGAGGCCATCCGGCTCGCGGGAGGCGTGCCGGTCGAGGTTTTCGCCGGACCGGAGCAGGGATACCTCGTCACGGTGGAGCAGCTCGAGGCCGCCGTCACGGACCGCACCAAGATCCTGCTCTTCGTCTCCCCCTCCAACCCCACCGGCGCCGTGTACTCGCCCGAGCAGGTCAGGGAAATCGGCCAGTGGGCCGCCGCCAAGGGCCTGTGGGTGGTCACAGATGAGATCTACGAACACCTGACCTACGACGGCGTGCCCTTCACCTCGATTGCCACGGCCGTCCCCGAGCTGGGTGACAAGGTTGTCATCCTCAACGGCGTCGCGAAGACCTATGCCATGACCGGCTGGCGGGTGGGCTGGATGATCGGCCCGGCCGACGTCATCAAGGCCGCCACCAACCTGCAGTCGCACGCCACGTCCAACGTCTCGAACATCATGCAGGTGGCTGCCCTCGCCGCCGTGTCCGGGCCGCTGACCGCCGTCGACGAGATGAAAGTCGCCTTCGACCGCCGCCGCAAAGCCATCGTGGCCGGACTGAATGCCATCGACGGTGTCGAATGCCCGACGCCGAAGGGCGCCTTCTACGTCTACGCGGACGTCCGTGCCCTGCTCGGCAAGGAGTTCCCGTCCGCGAACGGTCCCGTCCGACCGTCGACGTCGGCGGAGCTGGCCACCCTGATCCTGGAAGAGGTCGAAGTGGCCGTGGTTCCGGGCGAGGCTTTTGGCCCCTCCGGTTACCTGCGTCTCTCCTACGCCCTGGGCGACGAGGACCTCGCCACCGGCGTCGCCCGGCTGCAGGACTTCCTCGGCAAGTCGAAGTAGCAGCCCGTCCGCACGAGCGATACACCGGACGCTCCCTCACCACGCACCACGCAGGACTGGACATGTCCAGCCGCAGGCCCCACGCAGGAGTGGACATGTCCAGCCGCAGGCACCAACCCGGGCTGGACATGTTCAGCCGCTAGCACGAACAGTGGGCAGAATGCCATTCTGCCCACTGTTCGTGCTTAAGAATGAGCATGTCCCCTAAGAATGAGAATGAGCATGCCCTGTGAGGGAGCGTTTGTGGCCTGGCCGCAGGAACTGAGGGAGCGTCGGGTTAGAGGAGCCGGCGTTCCGCGGCCCAGCGGGTGAGTTCGTGCCGGCTGGAGAGCTGGAGTTTGCGCAGCACCGCCGAGACGTGGGTTTCCACGGTCTTGATCGAGATGAACAGCTCCTTGGCGACTTCCTTGTAGCTGTAGCCGCGGGCGATGAGCCGCATCACCTCGAGTTCGCGCGCGGACAGCCTGTCCAGCTCGTCGTCGGCAATGTCCGCCGGGGCGGTACCGAAGGCATCCAGCACAAAGCCCGCCAGCCGGGGCGAGAAGACGGCGTCCCCGCCGGCGACGCGGCGGACGGCGTCGGAAATTTGCGTTCCGGAAATGGTCTTGGTGACATAGCCGCGGGCCCCGGCCCGGATTACCGAGACGACGTCCTCGGCCGCATCCGAGACACTCAGGGCCAGGAACCGGGTGCCGGCCAGCAAGGGCGCGGAGCCGGCCAGCACTTCGCGTCCGCCGCCGCCGAGTCCGCCCGGCAGGTGGACATCGAGGAGCACGACGTCGGGACGCACGGCAGCGATCACAGCGACGGCGTCCTCCACCGTTCCGGCCTCGCCGGCGACGACGATGTCCGGGTCCAGGTCCGCCTTCAGGCCGGACCGGAAGATGGCGTGGTCATCCACGATCACCACCCGGATCCCCCGGGCCGGGCTCCCCGCTTCGGTGCTGCTCACAGTCGTGCCTCTCCGTTGCTGTTCGTGGCGGCAGCACCGGCGGGTGCTCCCGCTGACAGGGGCAGCCTGAGCCGCACCTCGGTGCCGTCCTGGGTGCTGGTAATGGTGGCGGTGCCGCCGTGGCGGTTCATCCGGCCGACAATCGACTCGCGGACCCCCAGCCGGTCAGCGGGGACAGCGTCCGGATCGAAGCCGGGACCGCGGTCCTTCACGAAGACCTCCGCCGCGCCGTCCGTAACTTCCAGGTACACCGACACGGCGCCGCCGCCGTGCCGGGCCGCGTTCAGCATGGCCTCGCGGGCCGCCTGGACCAGTGCCTCGTGGCGTTCGGTCATGGCGCAGTCGCCCACCGTGACCACTTCCACCGCGTGGCCCAGGGAGTCCTCCACGTCCGCAGCCGCGGTCTTGATGCCCTCCGACAGTTGCCCGGCTTCCTTGCCCGGATCCCGGTACAGCCAGCCCCGCAGCTCGCGCTCCTGGGCGCGGGCAAGGCGGACGACGTCGGTCTCGTTGCCGGCACGGCGTTGGATCAGGGCCAGCGTCTGCAGCACGGAGTCGTGCAGGTGGGCGGCGATCTCGGCCCGTTCGGTCGCGCGGACCCGCCCGGCCCGCTCCGCCTCCAGGTCCCGCCAGAATTTCAGCCCCCAGGGCAGGAGGACCAGGGCCACGCCGCCAAGCACCGCCACCGAGGACAGCAGGGCAAGCCAGGTCTGTTCCCAGGACCCGGAGCCGGACACCATGACCAGGACACCGGTCACGACGAGGGCCAGCCCCGCCGCGAGACGGGCCCAGCCACCGGCCTGGTCCGCTTTGGTCTTGTCCACGAGGCCGGCCCGGCGGGTCTCGTCCAGTTGCATCCAGGCGATGGCCGCGCCGCCGAGGATGGCCGCCACCGGGATGAGGGTCCCGAGCGGGACATCAACGCCGAGCAGTCGGGCGATCAGGATGCCGGCGGCCAGCAGCAGCCCCGCCCCGAGCAGAATCTCTTTGCCGTAACGCACGCCGGTGACCCTGCTCCGCCAGGAATCGGCAGGAACCTCCCGGTCCGGTGCGGCCGCCGCTCCCCCGACTGCGCTGCCTGTGGCTGTGCCTGTGGCCAGGCCCGGGGACGCGCCCGCGGTGAGGGGGCCGGCGTACTGTTCGGCATGGGCCGCGAACGGTGCGCTCACCGCCGGGGCAATCGGCGACGCCGGCTGGCGGGCGTTGCGCTTGGCGCTTTCGTCCGCGGTGGGAACCATAATCCAGAGCCAGGCGTAGAACGCGACGCCGGCGCCGCCGGCGAGCGCAGCCAGCGCCATGCCGAGGCGGACCAAAGGCACCGGCCAGCCCAGGTGCTCGGCGAGGCCGGCGCAGACTCCGGCAATCACCCGGTCGCCGCCGCGGACCAGCGGCGGGCGGGAAGCGGCGGTTGTCATGACTCAATCCAAGCATGGATAAGGAGGCCCCGGACCTGTTTGCCGCGGTAACCGGGGGTGACTCAGGGGCAGCTCAGGGTGTTCCCCAGTAGAGCGGATCCTTCCCAGACGGGAGGATCGAAGTATGAATCCGCACACTGAGCACCCCGATGAGGGCCCCGACCCTTCGGGCGGCAACGCCGGGCAGACGGCAGACACCTCCGCCACTCTCCCGCTGGACACGTCCGCGACACTTCCCTTGGACTTTCCGGCCGGCGCCGGCGCCAAAGTCTCCGGCGGTTCCGCCGGGGAACAGCGGCCCGCGGCAGACACCTCCGCCACCCTCCCGCTGGATACGTCCGCCACTCTCCCGTTGGGCTATTCGGCCGGCGCCGGCGCCTCCGGCGGTGGGACGCCGCCACCGTCGCCGCCAGCGTATTACGGCCAGACACCCCCGCCGTCCGGCAGCCAGCCGCAGTCTTTCTTCGACTGGATCCGCAGCCAGGGCGTGTACCGTGGCCGCGAGCGCTGGGTCGGGGGCGTCGCCAGCGGCATCGCCCAGCGCCTCGGCGTCGACCCGCTGATTGTCCGCGGCATCCTGATCGTCCTGACGGTCTTCGCCGGCGTCGGTGTCCTCCTGTACGGCATCGCCTGGGCCCTCCTGCCCGAACCCGACGGCCGCATCCATGTCGAGGAAGCCGCCGCCGGCCGCTGGTCGTCCGGTATGACCGGCGCGCTGATCACCACCATCATCGGCTTCCCCAGCCTGGGCACCGGAGTCTGGGGCTGGGACCGCTACGGCTTCGGCCCCCTGATTTGGACCGTCGTCTGGGTAGGTGGCGCCATCTACCTCATCTACTACCTGACACAGCGCAACAAGTCCCCGAACGGAGTTCCCCCCATGTCCTCGAGCCGCCAGGCCGGCGGACCGGCAAACCCCGGCTACCCGCCGAACCCGGACACACCCTCAACACCGTCAACACCGACGGCTTCCTTCGCCACGACCGGCTACGGCGCGTCGGGCACACTGCCCCGCTACGGTGAGTCAACGGTGCCCGGCCCGGGCTGGGGCGCGTCTCCGCCCGCTGGTTCCGCTCCTCCCCCCGGGGGCGGCTACCCCGGGGGCGGCTACCGGCCGGTGCCGGGCGGCGGGCCCGTTCCGCCGGCCAAGAACCGGAACGTCGGCCCCGGCGCCCCCGCTGTCGCGGTCACCGCCGGCTTCGCCCTGCTGGTGGGCGGCGGACTCAAGGCCCTCGACGTCGCGAACGTCATCGACCTCGGCACTTCCAGCAATGCTGTCGCCTGGGCCAGCGCCGCGGCGGTCCTGGGTCTCGGCATCCTCATCGCCGGCCTCAGGGGCCGAACCTCGGGCATCCTCGGATTCTTCGCCGTGGTCGCCCTGATCGTTGGCGGCATCTACAACGTGCTTCCCGACGGCGACCGCTTCCGCCCGCAGAACGCCGACTGGTCACCGGTGAGCATCGAGCAGGCCCGGGGTGGTTTCGACATCACGGCCGGCAACGGAACCGTGGACCTGACGAGGCTCGCGATCAACCCGCCGCTGAGGGCCGACCTGGTGGTCCCCATCGACGCTACGGCGAGCAACCTCACGGTGCTCATCCCTGACACCGTTCCGGTGCAGATCCGCGCCGACATGACCATGGGCAACCTCAATGAGGGCAGCCGGAACCACGGCGGCATGACCACCCAGCAGAGCAACTACAACACCGACAAACCGGGAGAGATGCTGATCGTGGAGATCGACGGCACGTTCAGCAACGTCACCATCAGGGAAGGGAACTGACATGAGCAGCTATGACGCACCGACCGGCAGCACGGACAACACCCGCCCCGCCGCTCCCCCGCGGTCCGAAGCCCCGGAGCCGCCGGAGGATTCCCCGGCCCGCGTCGGCACCATCGTCTGGGGGCTGATTGTGGTGGCGCTCGCCGCCCTCATCATCGTCGCCCAGCTCGGCATCGTGGCCCTCAACGGCACCTACGTGGTGATCGGCCTGATGATCGGCGCCGGGGCGGCACTCGTGATCGGCGGGCTGCTCTCGGCCCTTGGGCGTGACAAAGCAGCACCAACAAGGAAGTCTTGAGCCATGGAAAAGTTCTTTAGCACCGTCCGGGGCCTTGGCCTGAAACGTGGTCCGCAGCGCTTGCTGGGCGGCGTCTGCGGCGGGATTGCCGCCAAACTGAATGTGGATGTTGCATTCGTCCGGATCGCATTCCTGCTCTTCGCCCTGCTGCCCGGACCGGCCTTCGTGCTGTATCTCGCAGCCTGGCTGCTCCTGCCGGACCAGCGGAACGCCATCATCCTCGAGGCGTTCCTGGCGAAGCACACCAACCGGCCCTGAACCGCCGTCCGCCGTCCGCCAGAACGAATAGTGCCCCTGCCGCCCCGGCAGGGGCACCTGACGTTGTCACCGTTTGTGCCCTGCCACACATGCGCCACTAGACTCTAGGTGAGCTCAGCGTGGCGCTCTTCCTGTAAACCTTCGAGCCAGGATCTGAGCCGAAACATGAAAATTGGAATCCTCACCAGCGGCGGAGACTGCCCAGGATTAAACGCCGTCATCCGCGGCGCCGTGCTGAAGGGCATCGCCGTCCATGGCCACGAATTCGTGGGTTTCCTGGACGGCTGGCGCGGCGTCGTCGAGGGCGACGTCGTCGACATCCCCCGCACCATGGTCCGCGGCATCGCCAAGCAGGGCGGGACCATCCTGGGCACCTCCCGCACCAACCCGTTTGAGAACAACGGCGGGCCCGAGGTCATCAAGGCCAACATGGACCGGCTGGGCATCGACGCCCTCATCGCCATCGGCGGCGAAGGCACCCTGGCCGCCGCCAAGCGGCTCACCGACGCCGGCCTCAAGATCGTCGGCGTCCCCAAGACCGTCGACAACGACCTCGACGCAACGGACTACACCTTCGGCTTCGACACCGCCGTCGAGATCGCCACCGAGGCGATCGACCGCCTGCGCACCACGGGAGAGTCCCACCACCGCTGCATGATCGCCGAAGTGATGGGCCGCCACGTGGGCTGGATCGCGCTGCACGCCGGCATGGCCTCGGGCGCCCACGCCATCCTGATCCCGGAGCAGAAAGCGTCCATGAAGCAGATCGCCGAATGGGTCATCTCGGCGCGCGACCGCGGCCGCGCACCGCTCGTCGTCGTCGCGGAAGGGTTCGTCCCGGATGACCAGGAAACACCGCACTCCGAACGCGGGCTGGACACCTTCGGCCGTCCGCGGCTCGGCGGGATCTCCGAACGGCTGGCCCCGGAACTGGAGGCCATGACCGGCATCGAAACCCGGGCGACTGTACTGGGCCACATCCAGCGCGGCGGGGTCCCCACCGCGTTCGACCGGGTGCTGGCGACCCGGCTCGGCATGGCCGCCATCGACTCCGTCGTCGAGGAACGCTGGGGCACCATGGTGTCCCTCAACGGCACCGACATCGTCCATGTGGGCTTCGACGCCGCTCTCGGCAACCTCAAGACCGTCCCGAAGGACCGCTACGACGAGGCCGCGGTCCTCTTCGGCTGAGGCCCCTGATCCTCCACGCTGAGACCGGCACGCCCGTGGGTAGGGTGGAGCCATGACACTTGAGCCCGGTTCGGTCGACATCATCCAGCTCGCGTGGGCCCGCCGCCTGGGGCTCGACGACGGCGCTTTCGCGGCCGCCGCAGGAGTCCGCATCACACGCGCCGACAACGCGGCCCGCGCCGTCCAGTTCGTCCGGCTGTTCGGCAACTCCGCCCTGGTGGGCCCGCAATGGGCGCTGGACGCCGCCGTCGGGCTCTCCGACGGGGAACTCGCGCAGCACGTCACGCTGCTGACCATCACCCGGGACCACGGCGGCCACGGGCTGGGCGCCGCCGCGCTGTTCTTCGCGGACGATCTTCCCCTGCAGCAGCCCGCGGAGGAGCTGACCGTCTCGCACGGCCATCCGGACGCGATCGAGCTGGAAGCCGCCTGCCCGCCGGATGACGTCAACGAAGTGGGCCTCGCGGGCCTGGAGCACCGCTTCACCATCCTGCACGCGGAGGACGGCCGCCGGACCCCCGTGGCGTGCGGCGCCTACACCGAGTGGGAGGGCATCCTGGCGCACATGGGGGTGCTGGTGGCACCGGAGTGGCGCCGCCGGGGACTGGGCTCCCTGGCAGCCTCCATCGCAGCCCACGAGGCACTCGCCTCCGGGCTGACGCTGCAGTGGCGCTCCGACGTCAGCAACAAGGGCTCGCTGGCCATCGCCCGCAGCCTGGGCTTCACCGCCGGCGGCATCCAGACCAGCGTCCTGCTGGGCTGATCCGGAGGCCGGGGCAGCCTCAGCTTGGCTTGGCCGCGGCGGGTTCGCCCGCGGCGGCCTTCGCCGGGGAACCGGGCGCCGTGCCCCAGCCCTGCATCGGCTGGGGCTTGGCGAAGAACAGCGCCACCGCCGCGCCGAGCAGGATGACCGCGGCGGGCAGCAGCATGGACTGGCCCATCGCCGTCGAGAAGCCCTCCTGCAACGTTTCGGGAAGGGCGCCGCCAAATGACATCGGGCTGGCCTCGCCGGGCCCTCCCGGAGCTCCCGGGAGTTCCGCCGCGAGCCGTGCCTGGATGAGCACCGCGATAGCGGCGCTGCCCAGGACGGCACCGATCTGGCGTGTGGTGTTGTAGACGCCGGCGCCGGCTCCCGCCTGCCGGGGCGGCAGGTTCCGCGTCGCGGTGGTGCTCAGCGGCGCCCAGATGCCGGCGTTGGCGAAGCCGAGCACCGCGCTGGGCAGCAGGAACAGCCAGACCGGTGTGTCCGGGTGCATCAGGAAGGCGTTCCAGAACAGCGCCACGGACATCAGGACCAGGCCGGCCGCGGTGATGAACTTCGGGTTGACCCGGTCGATGAACCTGCCCACCACCGGGGCCAGCCCGCCCGAGATCAGCGCCATTGGCACCATCAGCAGCGCGGACTGGGTCGGGGTCAGGCCCCTGACCATCTGGTAGTAGAAGATCAGCGGCAGCGTGAACGCGGTCACGGTGAAGCCCACCGTGGTGATGCCGATGTTGGCGAGGGAGAAGTTGCGGTCCTTGAAGAGGGACAACGGCAGCAGCGGTTCGCCCTTGTTCACCTTTTGCCACACAACAAACACCACCAGCACGGCGATTCCGGAAATGATCAGCCCCCAGACCGTGATGGGGCCGGTGATGGTGCCCCAGTTGTAGGTCACGCCTTCCTGGATGCCGAACACCAGCAGGAACAGCCCGATGGCGCTGAGCAGCACGCCGGGGATATCGAACTTGTGCGGGTGGGTGCTCAGCGCCGGCACGTAGCGCAGCGCGAGGAAGAACCCGGCGATGCCCACCGGGACATTGATGAAGAAGATCCATTCCCAGCCGAGTCCGTCCACCAGGACACCGCCGAGGATCGGTCCCACCAGGGTGGCGGCGCCGGCCGTCGCGCCCCAGAGGCTCATCGCTGCGCCGCGCCGGTCCGGCGGGAAGATCCGGGTGATCACCGCCATGGTCTGGGGCGCCATCATCGCCGCACCGAAGCCCTGGAGCACCCGGGCCAGGATGAGCGTCTGGACGTCGCCGGAGAGTCCGCACCAGAGCGACGCGAGGGTGAAGACCACCAGGCCGGACAGGTAGAGCTTCTTGGGGCCGAACCGGTCACCCAGCCGGCCGGTGATCAGCAGCGGGACGGCGTAGGCAAGGAGGTAGGCGCTGGTGACCCAGATCACCGAGTTGATGTCGGCGTTGAGGCCTTCCATGATCCGGGGATTGGCCACCGAGACGATGGTGGTGTCGATCAGGATCATGAAGAAGCCGATCACCAGGGACCAGAGTGCAGGCCACGGCCGGGCGACGTTTTCCACGGGAGTCCTTAGGGGCTGATGGGCGATCTGATGCAGTTCCCGGGGGCGGACTTAACCCAGCAGTGCCAGAATGTCTTTGCGCTCGAACATCTGCGCGGCGGCGCGGGCGGAGGGCATACCGGCGTCGGGGTCCGCTCCGGCGTCCAGCAGCGCCTGCGCCACCTCCGTGTAGCCCTTGAACACGGCGCCGGCGAGCGGCGTCTGGCCGCGGTCGTTGGCGCTGTTGGCGTCCCCGCCGTGCTGAAGGATCAGCCGGACCGTGTCGGCGTGGCCGTGGTAGGCCGCGAGCATCAGCAGGGTGTCCCCCGCCTCGTTGGTCAGGGTGGCCGGGACCCCGGCCGCAAGGTAGCTCGCGAGCACCCCGGAGTCCCCCTGGCGGGCAGCGTCGAAGAGCTTGTGGGCCAGGGCAATCGTCGCGTCGTCCGGAGCGGTGCTGTCGCTGGTCATCGCGTCCCCCTCAGGAAGCCGGTCTGGCGGCCCACGACCTGGCCGGCGTCGGGAGCCACAATGACTTCCTGCGCCGCGGTGTACGGCTCGTCGCCGTCGAGGACGGTCAGGACGTCCTGCGGAGCGACCGATCGTTTGACCACAGCAAGGGCCACCGGGCCCATTTCGTAGTGCTGCGCCACGGAGGTCACGGTGCCGACCTTGCGGTCGCCGGAACGGACCTCGCTGCCGGCGGCGGGCATGGTGTGCTGCGAGCCGTCGAGCTGCAGGAACACCAGCCGGCGCGGCGGGTGGCCCAGGTTGTGGACCCGGGCGACGGTTTCCTGGCCCTTGTAGCAGCCCTTGTTCAGGTGCACAGCGGTGCGGAGCAGATCGAGTTCGTGCGGGATGGTCTTGTCGTCGGTTTCGGCACCCCAGCGCGGCCGCCATGCCGCGATGCGCAGCGCCTCGGCCGCCCAGATCCCGGCGAGCGGGCGATCACCGACCGTGGTTTCCAGCTCGTCGGCCGGGACGAGGTATTCGAACCAGGGCCGTTCGAGCCCGGGGTGGGAGTCCTCCGCGACCACCGCGTAGGAGTAGCCGCCGGCGCCGACATGCGGCCAGGGGTCCTCCCAGACCAGCAGCCCGGACCATTCCGGCACCCGGCGGGTGGTTCCCACCACGGCCCAGTCCGCCGACGCGTCGCTGATCTCCACACGGAGCATGAACTTCATCTTGTTGAGCCACTCGGCCAGCGGAGCGGCCTCGGCTGCTTCGACGACCAGCCAGGTGGTCGCGCCGTCGTCCACCACCCGCGCGTCGAATTCAATCCGGCCCTGCACGCTGAGCAGCAACAGTTCGCTGGACTGCCCGGGCTCCAGGTTGGTGAGCTGCTGGGAGGACAGCGTGTTGAGCCAGCTCAGCCGGTCCGGGCCGGTGACGGTGACGACGCCGCGGTGGGACAGATCCACGACGGCGGTGCCGGCGGCCAGCGCCCGCTGTTCGCGCAGCGGTTCGCCATAGTGGGAGGCGACGCCGGCGTCAGCGCCGCCGGCTTCGACGGCGCCGGGGCGCGCCAGCAGGGGGCTCGTGATAGTCATATGAAGTAGAAGTCCTTAGGGGCTGGCGGTATTCCGGATTCTCGAAGAGTGAGACCTCACACCGGGCGGCGGTCCGGGGGCGCAGCGTGCCGCCGGTCAGGTGACCTTGTGGAGGATTGCAGACGCGTGGGCCTCCAGACCGCTGCCCCCCGCAGGAGCCTTGCCCGTGGACACGTCCCAGCGCCAGAGCAGATTGCCGTCCACGAGTCCAAAGATACGGGTCGCGGCCGTGTACTCCTTGGAGTGACTGCCGCGCATCACCATGTCGGTGCTGAGCTGAATCTGCGGACCCTTGATCTGGCCGTAATACAGCTCGGAAATCCCGCCGGGGTGGGAGATCGAGACGGAGATGTCGAAGCCGCCGTCCTTGTTGCGCAGGGCCTCGACTTCATCGGCGCTTTTGAGCACGGGAACGATGTCCGCCGGGATCAGCCCGGGGCCGCCGTCTTCCTCGCGCTGCTTGCGCTCCAATGCCCAAAAACCGGTTTCCACCGTCAACGGACGCAGCCTGGTGCCGTCGTCGTCGGTCAGCCAGCTTTCGGCACGGTACTGCAGGTACGGCAGGCCGTTGTGCGTGAAGGACACGTGTTGCGAAAAGTGTTCGGAATCCTCTTCCCCGGCCCCCAGCCGGCCTCGGCCCTCCCACTCACCAATGAGCCAGGACAGCGGAACGATTTCGGGGGTCAGATCTGTAGGTATTTCAATCGGCACAGCAGCTACCTCTGGAAACGAAGACGGCTAGTAATTTCTGGCTGTTACTTCTGGCCCTTGAAGAGGCGGTACAACACGAAGGCGGCGAACCAGGCCATGGCCACGCTGGCAACGCCGAGGAGAACAAGGAAGAAGATTTCAAATGCAAGTACGGACATGATGCCATCCTAGCGCCTTAGAAGATGAGTAGTTTATCTATGAAGTAAGCCAGCGAACCGACGGCGGACACCGGGCCCAGGCCGATTCCGAGGGCTGCCGCAAAGCTTAGCGATTCACCGCGGAGGATGACCAGCCGACGGAAACTTGCCAGCACGGCCCCCACCACCACCCCGACGATCGCGGCCGGGAGCACGGCGATGTCCGAGAAGACGAGGCCCGCGAGGGGTCCGGCCAGCCCGGCAGCGACGACGGCCAGCGGCGCCACGACCCGGTCCGGCCAGCGGATCAGGCCCGCCAGGAGGGCCATCGCAGCGCTGATCGCTGCGACCAGGACCATCTCACGGACGCCGTTGAAGCGGGTGCACGCGATCCAGCCGGCGCCCAGACAGGACAACAGGACGCCCGCGGACGAACCGAGCATGGACTCCAGACGCTGCGCCTGGCCGGTGCCGCGGATCAGCTGCATCACGAAAATCGCCATCACGCCGGCCGCCAGAAACGACGGTGTCCAGTCCAAGAATCCCGGGGCGGGAAGGTACGTTGCGGCCACGGCGGCTCCCACGCCCGGCAGGCCGATCAGGACCGCCAGGGTTTTCCTGGCCGGGATGCCCAGGAAATGCGGCCAGCCGATTCCGACGGCTGCGGCAATGAGCACCGACACCGCCAGGAGTGCCTCCGGCGAGGTGTAGGACGCGACTACGATCGCGGCGAGGCCGACCAGTCCGATGACGCCGACGGACCAAGCCCTCACTGTTCACCCGACATGTATATATCCGTCATCCGTCTCCCGGCCATCGTTGTACCTTCGCTCACTGCGGACACCAATTCGACCTGATCTTTCGTCATGGGGGCGGCAGGCCCCGACGGATCAATCCTGCCCTATGTGACCGTTTTGTGTCGCAAAAGAACCCGATGCAGGTGACGGAAGCATGTCCGGCAAGGGGCCTTTGGGTATACTCAACTCAGCTACAGACGCCCAATGATGCGCGGACACCCCTTGGAGGAAACATGTCGCACATCCTGTTACTGACGAACAGCACCGGCTCGTCGGTGGACGTCCTGCCTGCACTGGAACTACTGAACCACCGGGTCCATATTCTCCCCGCCGAGCCGACGGCGCTGCTGGAGACCGACCCCTGCGACATCGTCCTGCTGGACGCCCGCAAAGACCTCGTCGGCGCGCGTTCCCTGACCCAACTGCTCAAGGCCACCGGCCTGAGCGCCCCCCTCATGCTGATCCTGACCGAGGGCGGCATGGCCGCGGTGTCCTCGGCGTGGGCCGTCGACGACATCCTGCTGGAGTCCGCCGGTCCTGCTGAGGTCGAGGCCCGCATCCGCTTGGGCGTCGCCCGGGCCGTGCCGGACCAGGACGATGCCCCGAGCGAAATCCGGGCCGCCGGCGTCGTCATCGATGAGGCCAGCTACACCGCCCGGGTCAACGGCGCACCCCTGAACCTGACCTTCAAGGAATTTGAACTGCTCAAGTACCTGGCGCAGCACCCCGGCCGGGTCTTCACCCGCCAGCAACTGCTGACCGAGGTCTGGGGCTACGACTACTACGGCGGCACCCGAACGGTGGACGTCCACGTCCGGCGCCTGCGGGCCAAACTCGGCGCCGACCACGAGAACCTGATCAGCACGGTCCGCAACGTGGGTTACCGCCTGACCCTGCTCCGGCATCCGGAGGAAGAGCTCACCGAAGCCTGACGTGCAGCGGGGACGGGCACCTGCCCGGCCCCCCGCCCGGTCCCCCTCCATTGCAGGGAACACGCAGGAAGCCCCGGACACCGGTCCGGGGCTTCCTGCTTTTTTTCAGTGGAGGACATACGGGTCGAACGTATCGAGGCCACCCCAGTGGTGGATCCCCCTCGTGTCCAAACCGGCGGCACCGAGAAACAAGTTCTGGACCGAACAGCCGGACGAGTTACCGACTATACGTAACAGTTCCGGAAACAACAAAATCGGCCCCGCCCCGGCGGCACCGTATAGCCTTGCACCATGAGTCCTGCGCACCCTGAGAACTGGCCCGTCCTCGCCGCCCGGGGAGCTGCGGGTCCGCAGCTCCTGAAGGATGTCAAAGCCCTCGCGGCCGCCGCGGAGGAATCCGATGGCAATCCACCGCTGTCCGAGCAGACACTCGTGACGCTGCGCGCCGCGGATGCCGGCGGGGCCGCATCCCCCCATACGGTGCTGACCCTCGCCCTGTACTGCCCCGACGAAAAATCCGGCCCGCCAACGGCGCAGGATCTGGCCGGGGTCGCCGTCGTCATCGAGGAACCGGACGGCACGGGAGTGCTGGAACTCGCCGTCCACCCCAGCTACCGCAACCAGGGCGTGGCGGACCGGCTGGTCGGTGAACTCAGCTCCACCCGCGGCTTCGCCGGACTGAAGGCCTGGTCCCACGGCAACCACGAAGCCGCGGCCGACCTCGCCGCGCGCTACGGCTACGGCCCGGTCCGCGAGCTGTGGAAGATGCGGCTCGCCGCGGCGACGGCGGAGCTGCCCGACGTCCCGCTGCCTGACGGAGTGAGCCTGCGCGCCTTCGTCCCGGGCCGGGATGAGGACCCCTGGCTCGCAGCCAACCGGGCTGCCTTTGCGAACCATGCCGAGCAGGGCAACATGACCCGCGGCGATCTGGACGCCAGGATGGACGAGCCCTGGTTCGATCCCGCCGGTTTCCTGCTGGCCGTCGATGCCTCGGACCGGATCCTCGGTTTCCACTGGACCAAGGTGCATCCCCGGCACGGGGACCACCCGGCGATCGGCGAGGTGTACGTCGTGGGCGTCACACCCGAAGCGCAGGGCACCGGCCTGGGGAAAGCGCTGACCGTGGCCGGCATCCGGCACCTGCAGCACCACGGCCTGCACGCCGTCATGCTGTATGTCGACGCGGACAACGTGCCGGCCGTTTCGCTGTACCAGCGGCTGGGCTTCACCCGCTGGGACGTCGACGTTATGTATGCCCCGTTGGAGGGGCGTTAATCCAGTCGGCGGACATCTTGTCCCCGGCCGGGGAAATCTGGACTCTGCGAAAGCCGATCGCCGGATGATTGCTTGTAAGGTTGAAGCTAAATTGAGCCAGCATTAGGAGAGACCATGCAACGGGATTCTGCCCGGACAGCCACGTCTGAGGCCGCCACGTCGGAGAAGAAAGCCCGGCCCGCGCGTGCCCAGTTCGGCTCCTCCGAAGTGCCTGCCTCACGTGCCACCCAGGACCGGATCGACATTCCGGAATTCGCGCCCAACCTGGAGCCGGAGGGCGACTTCAGCCCGGACCGCTTCCTGGACCGCGAACTGAGCTGGCTCTCTTTCAACGCCCGTGTCCTGGAACTCGCCGAAGACCCGGACCTGCACCTGCTGGAACGCGTCAGTTTCCTGTCCATCTTCGCGTCCAATCTGGACGAATTCTTTATGGTCCGTGTCGCCGGGCTGAAGCGCCGGATCGCCACCGGCCTGGCCGTCCCCTCCCCCGCCGGGCTCAGCCCGGTGCAGGTCCTGGAGCAGATCGGCGAGGAGGCCCACCGGCTGCAGCAGCGCCACGCCCGTGTATATGCCGAGCAGATCCGCCCGGCGCTGGCCTATGAGCACATCCACCTCATGCACTGGGAGGAACTCGATTCGCAGGCCAAGGACCAGCTCAGCGCCATGTTCGCCGAGAAGGTCTTCCCGATCTTGACCCCGCTGGCCGTTGACCCGGCCCACCCCTTCCCCTACATCTCGGGTCTCTCGCTGAACCTCGCCGTCGTCGTCCGCAACCCGATCAGCGACAAGGAACTCTTCGCCCGCCTCAAGGTCCCGGACCAGCTCCCCCGGCTGATCTCGGTTGACGGCCCGCGCGCCGGCTCCGTGCCAGGCCGGGTGGCACGCTTCATCGCCCTCGAGGAAGTCATCGCCGTCCACCTGGACCAGCTCTTTGCCGGGATGGAGGTGCTGGAGCACCACACCTTCCGCGTCACCCGCAATGAAGACCTCGAGGTCGAAGAAGACGACGCCGAGAACCTGCTGCAGGCCCTCGAAAAAGAACTGCTGCGGCGCCGTTTCGGCCCGCCGGTCCGGCTCGAAGTCACGAACGACATCAACCCGAACATCCGGGCCCTGCTGATCCGCGAGCTTGGCGTCGAGGAATCCGAGGTCTACTCGGTCCCGGCCCCGCTGGATCTCCGCGGGCTCTCGGTCATCGCCGGAATCGACCGGGCTGACCTGCATTACCCCAAGCATGTCCCGCACACCTCCCGGCACCTCAACGAGTCG
Organism: Arthrobacter sp.; assembly: GCA_035467435.1. Lineage (GTDB taxonomy): Bacteria > Actinomycetota > Actinomycetes > Actinomycetales > Micrococcaceae > Arthrobacter. The sequence continues at coordinate 16,502 of DATITT010000439.1, forward strand.
GAAACGTCCAAGGCGGCGAACGTCTTTGCGGCCATGCGGCGCCGCGACATCCTGCTGCACCACCCCTATGACTCGTTCTCCACCTCGGTGCAGGCGTTCCTGGAACAAGCCGCCTCGGACCCGAAGGTCCAGGCCATCAAACAGACGCTGTACCGCACCTCGGGCGACTCGCCGATCGTCGACGCCCTGATCGACGCCGCCGAGGCCGGCAAGCAGGTCCTGGCCCTGGTCGAAATCAAGGCCCGCTTCGACGAACAGGCCAACATCTCGTGGGCCCGGAAGCTGGAGCAGGCCGGCGTCCACGTGGTCTACGGCATCGTGGGCCTCAAGACCCACTGCAAACTCTCCCTCGTGGTGCGCCAGGAAGTGGACGGACTCCGCCGCTACTGCCACATCGGCACCGGCAACTACCACCCGCGCACTGCCCGCTACTACGAGGACCTGGGTCTCCTCACGGCCAATGAGCAGGTGGGCGAGGACCTCTCCAAGCTCTTCAACCAGCTCTCCGGCTACGCTCCGAAGTCGACCTTCAAGCGGCTGCTCGTGGCCCCCCGGTCGGTGCGTTCAGGACTCATCGACCGGATCGAAACCGAGATCCGGAACGCCCGGGCGGGCCTCACCGCCCGCGTCCAGATCAAGGTCAACTCGATGGTGGACGAAGCCATCATCGATTCCCTGTACCGGGCGTCCCAGGCCGGCGTTCCCGTGGACATCATCGTCCGCGGCATCTGCTCCCTGCGCCCCGGGGTGCCCGGCCTCAGCGACAACATCACGGTCCGCTCCGTGCTGGGCCGGTTCCTGGAGCACTCCCGGGTCTTCGCTTTCGCCAATGCCGGGGACCCGGTGGTCTACATCGGCTCGGCGGACATGATGCACCGTAACCTGGACCGGCGGGTGGAAGCCCTCGTCCAGCTCACCAGCGGGGACGACACGACGTACGTCGTGGACCTGCTGCGCCGCTACATGGATCCCGGCACCGCCAGCTGGCACCTGAACAACCAGGCGGAATGGACCCGCCACCACCTCACCGAAGACGGTCAGGAGCTCGAAGACATCCAGTCCTGGCTGCTCAATTCCCGCTCGCGGCAGCGCTCGGCCGGGCTGCGGTAGGGGCTCTGGCATTGGGTAGCGATTCACTGGTCGCCGATCAGACAGACCATCCGGGCGATGCAATTGCGGTGGTGGCTGCGGGCGCCTTGCCGTGGCGCGTCGCCCCGGGCGACAAGGATCAGCTCGAGGTCCTGCTGATCCACCGCCCGCGGTATGACGACTGGTCCTGGCCCAAGGGCAAGATCGACCCCGGCGAGACGGTGCCCGAGTGCGCCGCCCGCGAGGTCGAAGAGGAAATCGGGCTGAAGGCGACCCTGGGCATCCCGCTGCCCGCCATCCATTACCGCGTCCCCGCCGGGCTGAAGGTGGTCCATTACTGGGCGGTCGACGTCGACGGGGCCGCACTCCTGCCGGACGGCAAAGAGGTGGACAGCGTCATGTGGTGCTCGCCCGAGAAGGCGGCCCGCCTGCTGAGCAACCCCAGCGATGTGACCCCGTTGGAGCACCTGGCGACCGCCCACGACCGTGGCGAACTGAAGACGTGGCCGCTCGTGATCGTGCGCCATGCCAAGGCCAAGCCGCGCTCCTCATGGTCCAAGGCCGAAGGGGACCGGCCCCTGGCTGCCACCGGGTTGCGGCAGGCGCAGGCGGTGGGGCGGCTGCTGCAGGCCTGGAAACCCGGGCACGTTGTCTCCAGCCCGTGGCTGAGGTGTGTGGCCACCATCGCCCCCTACGCCAAGGCGTCCAACGCGAAGGTGAAGCTCACTGAAGCCCTCACCGAGCACCGGCACGGCCGCCAGCCGCTCAAAACGGCCGCCGCCGTCGAGGGCCTCTTCGACAAGCAGCGGGCCGTGGCGCTGTGCACCCACCGCCCCGCCCTCCCCACCGTGTTCGCGCAGTTGGGCAAGCACATGGGATCCAGGTTGCGCGCCCTGCTGCCGGACTCCGACCCGTTCCTCGCTCCCGGTGAGATCGTCGTGTGCCATGTGGCGCACCACAGCAAGGACAAGGTGGTCGCGGTCGAGCGGTTCAGGCCCTTCGACGACTGAGGTCCGTGACCCTCCACCCTGCGGACAAAGCTCAGCCAGCAAGACGGATAAGGTGCGGCCGGAAGTTCTCAGTAGACTGGAACCGTGAGCATACCTACGCCCTATGAAGAGCTGCTGCGCGATGTGCTGGACCACGGCACGCACAAATCGGACCGGACCGGGACGGGCACCCTGAGTGTTTTCGGCCGCCAAATGCGTTTCGATCTGAGCAAGAGCTTCCCCCTGATCACCACCAAACGCGTGCACTTCAAGTCCGTCGCCGTGGAACTGCTCTGGTTCCTCCGCGGGGACACGAACGTGAAGTGGATGCAGGACCAGGGCGTCACCATCTGGAATGAATGGGCCGACGCCGACGGCGAACTGGGCCCGGTCTACGGCGTCCAGTGGCGCTCCTGGCCGACCCCCGACGGCGGCCACATCGACCAGATCGCCGAGCTCATCGAGAACCTCAAGAGCAACCCTGACTCTCGCCGGCACATCGTCTCGGCCTGGAACGTCGCCGAGCTGAAGGACATGGCCCTTCCGCCGTGCCACGCGTTCTTCCAGTTCTACGTGGCCGACGGCAAGCTCTCCTGCCAGCTCTACCAGCGTTCCGCGGACACCTTTTTGGGCGTGCCGTTCAACATCGCCTCCTACGCCCTGCTGACCTGCATGATCGCCCAGCAGACCGGCCTGGAACCCGGCGAATTCGTCTGGACCGGCGGCGACGTCCACATTTATGACAACCACATGGACCAGGTCCTCAAGCAGCTCGCCCGCGAGCCCTATGAGTACCCGCAGCTGAGGATCACCCGCAAGCCTGCCTCCATCTTCGACTACACCCTCGATGACTTCGAGGTGGTCGGATACCAGCACCACCCGACGATTAAGGCCCCGATAGCCGTATGAGCAACGACAACGTAACGGGCGCGCAGCCCGCCGACTTCACTGACACGCTGGACGCCCTCACCGGCCTCGGCGTCGTCTGGGTCCAGACGTGCACCGGTGTCATCGGCAGGGACGGCGGCATGCCGTGGCGCCTGCCCGAGGATATGCGGCACTTCACCCGGCTCACCACGGGCCACCCGGTGATCATGGGCCGCAAGACCTGGGAGTCCTTTCCCGACCAGTACCGCCCCCTGCCCGGGCGGACGAACATCGTCATCACCCGGCAGGAAGAGTGGGGCGGGACACCAGCGGCGGAAGGTGCGATCGCGGTCAAATCCCTGGACGACGCGCTTCTGGAGTCCCAGTTCGCGCCGGGCAACGACATGGTCTGGATTATCGGTGGCGGCAACATCTATGCGCAGTCCATGGACCTCGCCAACGTCGCCGTCATCACCACGATCGACGCCACGACAGAGGGCGACACGTTCGCCCCGGACCTGGGCTACGACTGGACCATGGGCGCCAGCCTGCCGGACGACGGCTGGGAAACCGCCGGGAACGGCACCCGTTACCGCATCAACGTGTGGCGCCGGACGGAGGGCTGAACGAATGTTGAAGAAACCCGAAACCCTCTTTGTCCTTGGCTACATGCTGCTTCCGCTGCTGGCGCTGCTGTCTGCGATCGTGGGGCTGACCATGATCCTGGGCGGCAACAAGATCCTCGGAGCGATTGTCCTCGTGGTGGTCACCCAGGCCTTTGCCTTCGGGGCGTTCTACGCCCTCCGAAAGCGCAAGCATGCGCTGCTCACGGAGCACCGCGGCGACAGCGCCTTCTGAGCGACACTCCCGAGGACGGACGCCGCTCCCGGCGGAGGGCTACTACAAGCGCCAGACCGAGCTGGAAGCGGCGAAGCAGGGACTCACGGTTGAGGAGTATGGCGTCTACAAAGGCTCAACCGGGAGTGCCATCAAGCCGATCAATTCGGCCGGCGGCCTGTTGTTCCTGGCCGTCCTGATCTCGATCTTCTCCGGCGTCGTAGTTGTACTGAGCATCAAGCTCTTGATCGACGACGAGGTTACGAGCTGGGTGGAATTCATCTTTGGCTTAGCCACTGTCCTGATCCTGGTGCCCGTCTCATGGGCGTACTACCTCAAGGAACGCAAGGCCGTACGTCTTCGACGTGCCAGCGGCAAGACACTTCAGCA
>DATITT010000440.1:0-4549 GCA_035467435.1 Arthrobacter sp.
TGGCGTACCGCGCGGCTCCCATGAAGAGGCAGGCGAACGGGAAGGCGATGAGCCCGACGCTGCGGCCGATTCCGATGGCTTCATAGAGCACCAGCAGGGTCAGTGTGATGGAGGCGGCCACAATCACGGTGACGAAGACGAGGGCCTTGGCCTCCTGGAAGCTGCCGAAGGGATACCTGCCGCGGTACAGGGCCAGCGCATAGCCGGCCACAGCCTGCACCACGATGGCAATGGCCATGATGATGATGGCACTGACAAGCTGTTCTTCCCGGATGCCGATTTCGTAGCGCAGCAGCAGGGCCAGGACGATCGCCACGACCCACGACAGCGAGTCGAGGAAAAGCTGGATCCAGATCCAGAGCGGAGGCTTCTTCCCGTCCAGTGCTGCGGCAGTTTCGCTCGCTTCAGATTTCGTAGTCAACAGAGATTGCAACCGACTTCCCTACCACGGCGGCCATGCGCCTGTTTCAAAAATTTCCCGCCGCGCAACTGCCGGGCGGGACCCGGATCTCCCACGATACTAATCGGTATCGCGCCGGAAACCCGGGTCCGCGCCAGCCGCGAGGGGGTGATTCACCCGGATCCGTGCCTGAATCAGCCCTGTTCCCGGTCCGCCGCAGCGGGTACGGACGGCATCGGCTGCCAGCTGCGGTCGGCAAGGATGCCGCGTGATTCGCGCCATCCCTGCCACAGGGCTCCCGCCCCCCTGATGGTGCGTTCAACCAACATCAGGCGCGCGATTTCTTTCAGATATGTCAGGGCCGTCCCGGCACCGAATCCGAGCCGGTTGTACTTGCCGTGCACGCGCAGGTACTGCGCCACGTGGCCCCGGTTCCGCATCACATAGCGGCGGCTCAAGTCGGAAGAATCGTTGAGGTGGCGCACGCCCAGATCCACCTGGCGCTGGGCCCGGACCTTCTTGATGACAAAGGCGTTCACGTAGACCACCGGTGTCTGCTGCGCCGCCAGCCATCCGTAGATGAGGTCGTCCCAGGTGATGAAGAACCTCGGGTCGGGAAGCCCGATGTTCCGTGCCACGGATGCCTTGATCAGCATGCCCTCGAAATTTCCCACGTTGGTGGGGAAGACCTCGGACTTTCGGAAGACGTCGCCCGAGACGGGCAAAAACACGCCGAGCGCCTCAACAAAATGGTGTTGCCAGAAGAACGGCTTGCCGGCGGCGTCGTAGCGGCGGCCGATCATGCAGGAGTAGTCCGGCGTGAACTTGTCCAGCGCCTCGACCGCTCCCGGGAGCACTTCGACGTCGTCGTCCATGAGCCACAGCCACTCGGCGCCGGCGCCGAGGGCGAGGTCAACGCCGCGGGAGAAGCCGCCGGAGCCGCCCACATTCGCGGGCAGGCGTTCGTACTGGATCGGCGGCCCACCGGCGGCAACGGCGCGGGCGACAACGTCCGCGGTGTTGTCGCTGCTGGCATTGTCCACCACCACGATCCGGTCCGGACGGGTGGTCAGGCGGCTGAAGGATTCGAGCAGATTCTGCAGGAAGCTGGCACGGTTGTAGGTGACGACGACGGCAACCAGGTTCTTCACGTTCGGCCTAGCTGTTGGTGGACATGAGTTGGGCGGGCGAACCGAAGCCCTTTCCGCGGAAGCCGGCGGAATAGGCCCGGAACCAGTGCGCGAGGCCCTTGAGGTCACCGGTCTTCAGGAAGTAGTACGGGAATCCGACAATGTCCGCGCCGAACCAGCGCAAGTTCCGGTACTTCCGGGTGAGGTAGCCGCGGTTGCGGAAATAGCAGTACCGCTTGAAGTCCCCCTCGGGGATGACCGGGGTGATGAAGCCGCCGAAGACAGGCTTCATCTCGGTCCAGGTGGCGGGGTGCTGGACGGCGACTGTGGCCAGGGTGCCGTACTTGAGGCCGGCCTTCTTGACCCGCGACAGGAAATCGACTTCGTCGCCCCGGATGAAGAACTTCACATCGGGGATTCCGATCTTGTAGAAGACCTCAGTACGGATCAGGGCACCGTTGAAGAAGTGCACCATGTCAGGAAGGTACCCCATGGGCGCCAGCCTGGAACGGTCATTGGTCAACAGACCGTTGATCCGGAAGTTGAATGAGAGCCTGTTGGGGTCGGCGGTGGCGGCGACCAGCGGGCTCACGATATCGAGCTGGTGTTCCTCCGCTGTCCCGAGCAGTTCGGCGAGGCAGCTTGCATCCTCGGGGTGGCCGTCATCGTCCATCATCCAGATCCACTCCGCGCCGCTGGCCATGGCAGCCAGGATCGCGTAGGCGAATCCCCCGGCGCCGCCGAGGTTCGCCTCGGAGCGCAGGTAGTTGATGTTGTCCCCGCCGGCGCTCACGACCTCCGTGGCAGGGACAGTGCCCGAGTCCACGAGCGCGATCGAGTGGATGGGGGCGGTCTGTTCGGCCAGCCCCTTCAGGAGGAGGGCGAGTTCCTCATGGCGGTCAAAGGTTACGGCCGCGACGGCGACTTTGGGCTGCATGTCAGTTCCTCGGGGAATCGTCGACGGCGGGTGCGCCGCTGCCGTCAGGGCTGACGCCTGCCGGGGAGGGGGTGGTGATTTCCCGGGTTTCGACGGCGGGAGGTTCCTCGCCGATGCCGAGCACTGACGGCACAACCTCGCGGAGCCGTTCCAGGCTGATGGCGCCCTGGCGGACCACGCGCAGCGGCACGGCGGTGGCATCAACGATGGTGGACGGCAGGGCGTCGGCGCCCTCGGCCGGACGTGGCCCGCCCTCGAGATAGACCTCCACCGACTCTGCGAGCTGGACTTCGGCCTCGGCCGCGGTCAGCGCCGCCGCCTGGCCCGTGCGGTTCGCCGAGGAGACGGCCAGCGGCCCGGTCAGCGTCAGCAGGTCCTGGGCGACGTCGTCGGCCGGGATCCGCAGGGCGACGGTGCCCCTGGTCTCGCCAAGATCCCAGTCCAGGGACGGCTGGGCATGCAGGATCAGTGTCAGTCCGCCCGGCCAGAACACCTCGGCCAGGCGCCGGGCCTCGGCCGGAACGTCCGTGGCGAGGCCGTCGAGGGCATTGAGCCTCGGGATGAGGACCGGCGGCGGCATTTTCCGGCTGCGCCCTTTCGATGCCAGCAGCAGGGTCACCGCGAGGGGCGAGAACGCATCGGCGGCGATCCCGTACACGGTGTCCGTCGGGAAGACCACGCACTTGTGGTCCCGGATGGCCCGCTGGGCATGTTCAAGTCCGGCAGCGCGTTGCTCAGCTGCCGTGCAATCGTAGCTAGTCGTCACTGGCCTATTCTTTCATCACTTCGTGCGTTGCCCGGTTCACCGTAAGGCAGCCGGGTCGGCAAGGACGGCGCTGGTGGCCCGGTCCCTGCCGTTGAGGTCACGATGGGTGGCCACCTCGGCCCACAGCCCGGAGCGCTCCAGCATCGCGGCGATCCAGCCGGCCTGGACTTCGGCGTGTTCCATCACGAAGTAGCCGCCGGGAACCAGCAGCCGGGCCGCGGAGGCCGCGGCCGCCGTCGGAAGTTCCATGCCGTCCGCTCCCCCGCCGTACAGTGCTTCGGGGGGATCGTGCAGTGCCACTTCGGGTTCGTTGGGGACCGCTTCGGCGGGAATGTACGGCGGATTGGAAACCACGACGTCGAACGTCCCGTTGTGCTCCGGCAAGGCATCGCGCAGGTCACCGCGGATCAGGTGGACGCCGAGCGGCAGCAGGTTCCGGGCAGCCCAGGCGTGCGCGAATTCGCTGAATTCGACGGCGTGGACCTCCGCGCCGGGGACCTCGTGCGCGATCGAGCCGGCGATGGCCCCGGATCCGGTGCCAAGATCCACCGCTTTGGGATGCACCATGCCCTGCAGCCTGTCGATCACGAGCTGCACGACGGATTCGGTTTCCGGGCGGGGGATGAACACTCCCGGCCCGACGGCCAGTTCCAGGTAGCGGAAATGCGCGACGCCGGTGATGTGCTGCAGCGGAACGCGCTGGGCGCGCTCGGCGATGAGCTCCGGGTAGCCGTCCGGGGCCGGGGTGTCGCCCAGCATCAGGGCGCGGAGCCGTCCGAGCCCGACGCCAAGCAAGTGCTCGGCGAGGAGTTCCGCGTCGGCCCGGGGACTCGGGACGCCCGCGGCGGCCAGGACGGCGGTGCCCTCGCGGACCGCGTCCGCGAGGCTCAGCCCGGTTCCTTCAATCATCACTTCGCGGGCCGCGACTAGTCGCCGATGGCGTCGAGGCGGGCCTGTTCGTCCATCTCGATGGCCGACTGGATGACCGGCTCCAGGTCGCCGTTCATGACCTGGTCCAGGTTGTAGGCCTTGTAGCCGGTGCGGTGGTCCGCGATCCGGTTTTCCGGGTAGTTGTAGGTACGGATGCGCTCCGAGCGGTCCATGGTGCGGATCTGCGACTTGCGCTGGGCCGAGTTCTCGGCGTCGATCTGCTCCTGCTGGTGCGCGAGGATGCGGGCACGGAGGACGCGCATGCCGGCTTCACGGTTCTGCAGCTGCGACTTCTCGTTCTGCATGGCGACCACGATTCCGGTGGGAAGGTGGGTGATCCGGACGGCGGAGTCGGTGGTGTTCACGGACTGGCCGCCGGGGCCGGA
>DATITT010000441.1:0-2301 GCA_035467435.1 Arthrobacter sp.
CTTCGCCCTTGACAGTGCGCATCTTGATTTCTTCAATTTTGGCTGCACCGTGGTGAGGGTAAACTACTGTCTCGCCGACCTCAAAAACCATGTGGACATTCCCCTTTCCCGCAGACCAGTTTATCACGTTTAAGGCATACGACTGCCATGGAACGCACCCAAGAACCGCGGGAATACGGGGAAAATGGGCTTAAACGGCACCGTCGGACCCCTTGACGAAAGCAGATATTAGTGCATTGCCCCGCCCCTGCCAAGGGTGCGCGTCATCGCCCGCAGGCGCCCCGCCGGCCACGGAGCCGACGGGATTGTGTACCGCCCGAATCATCGTTTGGCGTGGATTGCCGATAGGCTATGGCTGAATACTGTTCCAAGACTCTCAAGGAGTGCGAGACGTGGGTTTCACTGCGATGAACCGGGGCCAGCGCGGCAAGCTGGCAATGGCAACGGCTGCTCTGGGCATTGGCCTGCTGTCCGTAACAGGCTGTGGCTACATCAACCCCCAGGCGACCACCGCGCAGTACGCGGCCTCAGACGGAACGCAGGCCAACGTTGGCGCCCTGCAGCTGCGCAACATGATGATCATCTCCGCCGGTGAGGACAAGCCCGGCCGTGTGATCGGCGCCGTGTACAACACGTCCTCCGAGGACGTGACGCTGACCATCGCCGGCGCCGGCGGATCCCAGACCGAAGTCCCGGTCAAGCAGAACTCCTACACACTGCTCAACGACTCCACCGACGAGGCCATCCTGAGCACCACCGGCGGCATCCCCGGTTCCCTCGTCGAGGTCAGCGTCAGCGAGGACGGCACCAACCAGAAGACCACATTCAAGGTTCCGGTGCTGGACTCAACAATCTCCGACTACAAGCAGTACCTGCCGGCCGGCAGCGAGCCCACGGACTCGGCCACGCCGACCCCGTCGCCGACGAGCAGCGCGAACCACTAGCTCCCATACAGAAAGGAGGGGTGCCCGGTCTCCGGGCGCCCCTCCTTTCTGTATGTTCTCCGTGCGGTCCGCCCCGTCCGGGCTGGGAACTCTCCGGGCTCAGGGCTCGAACTTGTAACCCAGGCCCCGGACCGTGATCAGGTGCCGCGGGGCCGAGGGATCCGGTTCGACTTTGCTGCGGAGCCGCTTGACGTGGACATCGAGGGTCTTGGTGTCCCCCACATAGTCCGAACCCCAGACCCGGTCGATCAGCTGCCCGCGGGTCAGGACCCGGCCGGAGTTCCGCAGCAGCATTTCCAGCAGCTCGAATTCCTTCAGCGGCAGGGAAACCTGTTCGCTGCTGACCGTGACGACGTGCCGTTCGATATCCATCCGGACCGGCCCCGCCTGCACGGTGCTGGACATTAGTTCCTCGGGCTCCCCCTGGCGGCGCAGTACGGCCCGGACGCGGGCCACCAGCTCCCGCGATGAGTAGGGCTTGGTGACGTAGTCGTCGGCGCCGAGTTCCAGCCCGACGACCTTGTCGATCTCCGCGTCCTTCGCCGTCAGCATGATGACCGGGACGGACGAGCGCTGCCTCAGCTGCCGGCAGACCTCGGTGCCGGACTGGCCGGGCAGCTGCAGGTCCAGCAGCACCAGGTCTGCGCCGTTGCGGTCGAACTCGGTGATGGCGTCCAGTCCGTTGTCCACCACCTCCACCTCAAATCCTTCCTTGCCCAACAGATAGGACAGCGGGTCGCTGAACGACTCTTCGTCCTCGACAATCAGAATCCTGCTCAAGCGGTAGCTCCTTGCTCATGGGCGCCGGCGGCGCCCCGTCGTATTGGTCTGGTTTGCTGGGAGGCCGCCCGGTCCGCGGGCTCGCCCGCGTCGGGAACGCCGTCGGGGTCCTGCCCTTCCAGCTCCGGAAGCCGGATGGTGAAGGTGGAGCCCTGCCCGGGCTGGGACCAGAGAGTCACCTCGCCGCCGTGGTTGGCGACCACGTGCTTGACGATGCTCAGGCCGAGGCCGGTGCCGCCGGTATGGCGTGACCGGGCGGCGTCCACGCGGTAGAAGCGCTCAAAGACGCGTTCCTGGTCCTCGGGGCTGAGCCCCCCGCCCTGGTCCGTGACGGCTACGGCCACGAGGCCGTCCCTGGCCCGGATGCCGACGCCGACCCGGGTGTTTTCCGGGGAGTAGCGGATGGCGTTGTCGATCAGGTTCCGCAGCGCCGTCACCAGCTGGTCCTGGTCGCCGTAGACCATCACGTCCGCGTGCCCGCCCACCACGAGGTTGATGTTCTTGCTTTCCGCCGGCAGCTGGGACCTGTCCACCGCCTCGGCGACGATGGTGTTGATGTCCACCGCCCGGCCCTGCT
>DATITT010000442.1:0-4993 GCA_035467435.1 Arthrobacter sp.
CCGGCGACGCGGGTGCCCGTGAACCCGCCGGACAGGTCCCCGACGGACATGAACGCTAACCTGGCCAACGCCGACCTGGGACTCGGCCTGGAACGCCGGATCGGGAAGCGTTCCGCTGCGCCCATTGAAAAGCACCTCGGAATCACCACTGTCGGCGGTCTGCTGAACTACTTCCCCCGCCGGTACATGAACCGCGGCGAACTCACACCCATCAGCGAGGTTCCGCTCGACGAGGAGGTCACCCTGATTGCCCGGGTGGTCTCCAGCAGCACCCGGTTCATGAAGACCCGCCGCGGCTCGCTGACCGACGTCGTGATCACCGACGACGCCGGCTCCGGGACCGGCCTGCCCGGCACCCTGAAGGTGAGCTTCTTCAACGGCCACCGGGCCAAGGCCGAACTGCAGCCGGGCCGCCGCGCCCTGTTCTCCGGAAAGATCACCCGCTACGGCGGCGCCCTCGGGCTGACCAACCCCGGCTTCCAGCTGCTGGACGAGGATCCGGACACCCCCGGGATGGACCCGGAGAAGCTCGCCGCCATGCCCATCCCGGTCTACCCGGCCACCGCCAAGCTGACGAGCTGGTCCATCCAGAGAATCATCGCCACGCTGCTGGACACCGCGGACCTGGACGCCCTGCCTGACCCGCTGCCGGCGGAGATCACGGCCCGGGAGAAGTTCCTGCCGGTTGCTGACGCCTACCGGCTTATCCATGCCCCGCACGGCCCCGCAGACTGGCAGCGCGCCCGGGACCGCTTCCGCTACCAGGAAGCCCTGGTGCTCCAGTCCGCCCTCGCCCGGCGCCGCGCCCAGCTCGCCGCCGAGGAGGCCACCGCCCGCCGGCCCGCCGCGGAGGGGCTGCTGACCGCCTTCGACCGGCAGCTGCCGTTCACCCTGACCGCCGGACAGGCCGCCGTCGGCAAGACCCTGGCCGCGGAACTCGCCCAGGACTCGCCAATGCACCGGCTGCTCCAGGGCGAGGTTGGCTCCGGCAAAACCATCGTGGCCCTGCGCGCCATGCTGCAGGTGGTTGACGCCGGGGGACAGGCCGCCCTGCTCGCCCCCACCGAAGTCCTCGCCGCGCAGCACTTCGAATCGATCCGCCGCACCCTCGGGCCGCTGTCCCGCGACGGGATGCTGGGCGGCTTCGGTCCCGACGCGGTCCAGGTCACGCTGCTCACCGGCTCCATGCCCACCGCGGCCCGGAAGCAGGCCATGCTTGACGCCGCCTCCGGAACAGCCGGGATCGTCATCGGCACGCACGCCCTGCTCAGCGACAACGTCTCCTTCTTCGACCTGGGCCTGATCGTGGTCGACGAGCAGCACCGCTTCGGCGTCGAACAGCGCGATGTGCTCCGGTCCAAGGCCAGCAAACCTCCGCACCTGCTGGTCATGACCGCCACCCCCATCCCCAGGACTGTGGCCATGACCGTGTTCGGGGACCTCGAAACGTCCATCCTCGACGAACTTCCGGCCGGACGCGCGCCGATCACCACCCACGTCGTCGGGCTCGCGGAACACCCGGCGTGGGCCACCCGCATCTGGAGCCGCGCCCGGGAAGAGATCGACGCCGGCCACCAGGTGTACGTCGTCTGTCCCAAGATCGGCTCGGACGACGACGGCGACTTCAGCCCCGGCGAGGCCGAACCGTCCGCCGCGGACCTGGAGGGTGACAGCGGGGCGCGCGAGCTGGCCTCCGTGACCGGCGTCGTCGAACTCCTGCGGGACGAACCCGCCCTGGCCGGTGTGCCCGTGGCGCCGCTGCACGGGCGGCAGGACCCGGTGCTGAAGTCCGAAACCATGGCCTCCTTCACCGCCAACCAGACCAAGCTCCTGGTCTCCACCACCGTGATCGAAGTCGGCGTGGACGTGCACAACGCCACCCTGATGGTGATCCTGGATGCGGACCGCTTCGGCATCTCGCAGCTGCACCAGCTCCGCGGCCGGGTGGGCCGCGGCGGGCTGCCGGGCACCTGCCTGCTCGTCACCACGCTGGAACCCGGCCATCCGAGCCGCCGCCGGCTCGACGCCGTCGCGGCCACCACCGACGGCTTCGTACTTTCCCAGGAGGACCTCAAGCTGCGCCGTGAAGGCGACATCCTGGGCGCCTCCCAGTCCGGCGGCCGGTCCACGCTGAAGCTGTTGCGGGTCCTTGAACACGAGGACGTGATCGCCCGCGCCCGGCAGGACGCCTGGCAGATCGTCGGCGGCGACCCGTCACTGGGTGCCCACCCTGTCCTCGCCGCGGCGATCGACGAATACCTCAATCCCGAAAAGGAGGCGTTCCTTGAACGCGGCTAACATCATCACTGCATCCAGGGCGGCCCGGCCATGAGCCGCATCATTGCCGGCGCCGCGGGCGGAACCACCCTGGTCAGTGTCCCGGGATCCCTCACCCGGCCCACCACGGACCGGGTCAAGGAAGCGCTCTTCTCCCGGCTGGACGCCTTCGAGGTGATCGCGGACGCCCGGGTGCTGGACCTCTACGCGGGTTCCGGTTCACTCGGCGTGGAGAGCGCCAGCCGAGGCGCGCAAAGTGTGGACCTGGTGGAATTCGACGGCAAGGCCAGCGAGGTCTGCCAGCGCAACGCGGACCTGGTCAACACCGTCGCCGGGCGCAAGGTCGTCACCGTGCACCGCTCCAAGGTCGACTCGTTCCTTGACCGGACCCAGGGGGCCGTCCGCTGGGACCTCGTCTTCCTCGATCCGCCCTACCCCCTGGACGACCCGGCCCTGGCCGGCGTGCTGGCCAAGCTGCTCCCGCACCTGGCCGAGGGCGCCGTCGTCGTCGTGGAGCGCTCATCCCGGACCCCCGAGCCGTCCTGGCCGGACGGGATGGAGCGGTTCGCGGAACGGAAGTACGGGGAGACGAAGCTCTGGTTCGCCGAACCCGGCGTGGAAGAAGGCCCGGATACCGAGACGGATCCGGCAGCGGGACCCGAAGGTACCTAGGCCGGGAACGCGTCCAGCGCGACGCCGGTGAGCACCTTCGCGGGGTGCGGACCGCGGGCGGTGAGAGCCGCCGTCCATACCTCCGGCCAGGGCCCCTGGGTCCCGGTCAGGATGATGTTGCCGGGGTAGCGTCCGCTGAACATGCCGGCCTCGGCAAAGGCGGAGACGTCGGCCATCGCCCGGCGCAGCGCGGCCACCTGGCTCCGGACCAGCGTGAGCCCCGGTTCGTCGCCCACGTTGACGATCAGCACCCCGCGGGGGCTGAGTTTCGCCGCCGCCTCGCGGTAGAACTCGGTGCAGGCGAGATGCTCCGGCGCCTCCGGCCCGGAGAAAATGTCCTGGATGACGACGTCGAAGCGCAGTTCCGGCGGCAGCTCGGCCAGGGCGTCCCGGGCGTCGCCGATCAGCGGGTGCAGCTGCGTGCCTTCGGGCAGCGGGAGCTGCTGCAGCACAAAGTCCAGCAGTTCCCGTTCCAGCTCAACCGCGTACTGCACCGAGCCCGGCCGGGTGGCCTGGATGTAGCGCGCGAGGGTCAGCGCCCCGGCCCCGAGGTGGAGGGCCGTGACGGGTTCGCCCCACGGTGCCGCGAGATCCACCACGTGGCCGATCCTGCGCAGGTACTCGTAGAAGATGTCCGAGGGGTCCGCCAGATTGACGTGCGACTGTTCCGCCCCGCCGATGCTGAGCACGAAGCCGCCCCCGGTGAAGGCGTCGGGCTCGATGGTGGCGTGCTGGCCGGTGGTGCGCAGGAAGCGCGAGGCGGCGGGCGCGTCCGCCATCAGAGCACGTCGCGGAGGGTAGCGAGCCGTTCGGCGGCCTCCTGCAGCACGTCAATCCGTTTGCAGAACGCGAAGCGCAGCAGGCTCCGGGTGCGTTCGGCGCCTTCCGGGTGGCAGAAGACCGGCACCGGAATCGCCGCAACCCCCACCAGGGCGGGCAGCCGGCGGGCCAGCTCGACGGCGTCGGAGATACCGAGCGGCGCGGTGTCCACGTTGACGAAGTACGTGCCCTGCGGCGTGAAGACGTCCAGCCCCGCGGCCCGCAGGCCCTCGCTGAGGATGTCGCGTTTGAGCTGGAGGGTGTCGGCGATGCCGGCATAAAACTCATCCGGCAGGCCCAGCCCGGCCGCGATGGCGCTCTGGAACGGCGTGCCGGAGCTGTAGCTCAGGAACTGCTTGACGGTGCGGGCAGCGGAGACCAGATGTTCCGGTCCGCTGAGCCAGCCGATCTTCCAGCCGGTGAAGGAGAACGTCTTCCCCGCGGAGGAAATGGTCAGGGTGCGTTCCGCGGCGCCCGGCAGGGTGGCCACCGGGATGTGCCGGGCACCGAAGGTGAGGTGTTCGTAGACCTCGTCGGTGATGATGACGGCGTCGTGCCGGATGGCGAGCTCGACGACGCGTTCGAGCACCTCGCGGGGGAACACCGCCCCGGTGGGGTTGTGCGGGTTGTTGACCAGCACCACCCGGGTGCGGCTGCTGAACGCCGCTTCGAGGGCGTCCAGGTCCGGCAGGAAGTCAGGGGCCAGCAGCGGGGCGGTGACGTGGCGGGCGCCGGAGAGGCCGATGATGGCGCCGTAGGCGTCGTAGAACGGCTCGAAGGTGAGGACCTCATCGCCCGGCCCGACGAGCGCGAGCAGGGAGGCGGCGATGGCCTCGGTGGCGCCGGTGGTGACGATGATTTCGGTCTGCGGGTTCGGTTCCAGGCCGTAGAAGCGCTCCTGGTGGAGGGATATCGCCTCGCGCAGCTCAAGGATCCCCTTGCCGGGGGCGTACTGGTTGGCGCCGGCGGCGATGGCGGCCTGCGCGGCAGCCTTGATCTCCACCGGACCGTCCTCGTCCGGGAAGCCCTGGCCAAGGTTGATGGCGCCGGTCTGCAGCGCGAGGGTGGTCATTTCCTCGAAGATCGTGACGCCGAGGGTGCCGTCGGGGGAGAGCAGGTTGGCGCCGGTCGCGGTCCGCTGCCACGGCGCCTGCAGGGGGGAGCTCATCGGGTGCCCGCCTTCTCGCCGCGGCCGGTGAACTTGTCCATGGTGGAGTAGATCCCG
>DATITT010000443.1:0-4106 GCA_035467435.1 Arthrobacter sp.
GGAGGCCGAGGGACTGTGCGCCGCCAGCCTGTCCGCCCGGGATGCCGCGACAGCGCGCTCTGCCCGCCAGGCCAAACTGGCCGCGGCCGAACGCCGGCGCTCCGAGGCGGAGGCCGCCGCCCCCGCAGTCGCCGCCAAGAGCGGACAGCTGGGGCTGCACCGCCAGGCCGAAGTCCTCAGCGGCCAACTGCACGCGGTGGATAGCGCCGGCACGGCCGAGGGACTGGCCGCTGCCGCCATGGCCGCTGCCGCGGAAGAACTGCGCACCGCCGCCCTCACCGACCCTGAACTCGCCGCGTTGCGCAACGGGACCCCGGACAGGATCCCAGGCCCGGTGTCCGGGGACGCCCTCAGCAGTGCCGGCGGCGCTGACGGCTTCAGCTCCAGTTCCAGCTGCGACGGCGACGCCCTGCGGTCCGCGCTGAGCGGACTGCGCTCCCTGCGTGCGGTGCTGGACGAGCGGCTGCCCGACGAAGCCAGGCTCACCGGACTTCGGAGCCGCACCACCCAACTGAGCCTCAGCCTGGCGAAGCTGGAAAAAGGACAGACAACCGGGGCTGCTGCGCTGGCCGTCCTGCGCCAGGAATCCGACGCACTGCTCGCCGGGTTGCGTCCGCTCGAGGAACTCGCCGCCGAGGTGCAGTTACGGACGAAGGAAGCGGCCGCTGCGGAGGAACTGCTGGATCTGGTCCGGCGCTACGCCGCGGCCGGGAGGAACTGCGGAGCCGTCGCCGGACGCCACAGCCGCGCCCGGGAGGACTACCAGGACCGGCGCCAGCGCTGGCTCGATCTCCGCGAGGAACGGCTGGCCAACGCTGCCGCTGAACTCGCGGCCCAGCTGCGCCCCGGCGTCCCGTGTGCCGTGTGCGGCAGCCCCGAACACCCGGCACCCGCCGCGGCCGCGGCCTCCGCCCTGACCGTGGCCGAGGCTGAGGAAACCGCGCAGCAGGCCTGCGAAGTGGCGGAGGCCGCCCTGGCCGCGCTCGACCGCGAATTCTCCGATGCCCAGCAGGACGTGGCCGTGCTGGCGGCCCAGGGAGGCAACACTGCGCCCGAGGACGCCACCCTCGAGGCCACCCTGGCCAAGGAACGTGCGGCCGAGGCACGCCGCGGGGCGGCGGAGCTTGCCGCCAACCGCGCACGGCACACCCAACTGGAAGAGCAGATCGCCGGCGCCGAACGGGACCAGGCGGCCGCGGCGGCAGACATCGCCCAGACCGGATCGACCCTTACGGAAGTCCGGGAGCAGGCCGACTCCCTCGAACTGGCCCTCGACAAACTCCGGGCGGGCCACCCGGCCCTGGCCGATCGCATCGCGGCGCTGGACGGCACCGCCGCCGTACTGGAACGAGCCGATGCGGCGAGGTCCCGGCTGGAACAGGCCACGGCCCGATCCGCGGAGGCCCGGCTGCAGCTGGAGCTGGCGCTTCCGGGCACCGGCTTCGAGTCCGCGGACGCGGCCCGGGCCGTGCGGCTTCCGTCCGCGGACGCCGCGGCGCTGGAAGCCGCCGTCCGCGCCGGCCAGGACGAGGCGGCCCGGATCGAGGAACTCTTCACCGGCGAGGAACTTGTGCTCGCGGCACACGAGCTGGAAACGGAAGGGCCCATCGTCGAGGGTCTCGTGGAACATCTCCGCGCAGACGCCGCTGCGGCGGAACGCTCAGCCCGGGACGCGGACCTCGCAGCCGGCCTGGCGGAAAAATCCGTGCGGACCCTGGGTGCCATCGGCGCCAACTACGCCCAGCTGGCGGAGTCCGGCCGTGAACCACGCGAACGGGCGCAGCTGCTGACCTCCGTCGCCGATGCGGCCCGCGGCGCGGGAGACAACAACTACCGTATGAGCCTGAACAGCTATGTGCTCGCCGCGAGGCTCGAACAGGTGGCAGTGGCGGCCTCGGAACGGCTGATCGGGATGAGCGACGGCCGCTACACCCTGCAGCACACGGATGCCCGGGCGGCCCGCAACGCGAAATCCGGCCTCGGCCTGGAGGTGGTGGACCAGTGGACCGGCCAGCGGCGCGACACCGCAACGCTGTCCGGCGGCGAGTCCTTCATGGCTTCGCTCGCCCTGGCCCTCGGGCTGGCTGATGTGGTGCAGCAGGAATCCGGCGGGGTGGACATTGAGACGCTGTTCGTGGACGAGGGCTTCGGCAGCCTCGACGAACAGGCCCTTGAACAGGTCATGGATGCCTTGGAGGGGCTCCGGGACGGCGGCCGCGTGGTCGGTCTGGTGAGCCACGTGGGGGAAATGAAACAGCGCATCAGCACGCAGCTGCAGGTGGTCAAGGGACGCAACGGTTCCACCCTGCACATTTCCGACGACGCCCCGGTCTGACCCGCGGGGTCTGACCCGCGCGCCGGCCTGGCCGCCACAGCCGCCGGGCCTGCGCCGTCAGGCAGCCGCGCCGTTACAATTGGAGGGTTACCGGGTCGCGCGCATCGGGAGGAGGGACGATGCGCACCATTGAACGAACCCGGAATCATGATCCTTTCAACGCCCTCCCCGGCGCCCGCTTCCGCGGCGCCCCATAGTCCTGAAGACGCGGCTGCCCTTACCGGGCCTTCATCTGCGCCGGAACCCGCCCCGGAACCGCCGACCCGCGGGCGGTATGCCCGGCTGCCGCTGCTGGCCGGCCGAAGCTTCATCCCGATCGGGCTCTTCGCCCGTCTCCCGCTCGCAATGCTCACTGTCGGAGCCCTGACCCTGGTCACCGCCGTCACCGGCTCCTTCGCCGTCGGCGGCATATCGGCCGGCGCGGTAGGCATCGGCTCGGCGCTCGGCGCCCCCGTCATCGGCGCACTGGCGGACCGTCGGGGCCAGCGCCCCGTGCTGGTCTTCGCCGCCGTCTTCAACACCGTCGCCGTCATCGCACTGATCCTCGGCGCCTACCTGATCCCCGGCGGACAGGACCTGGCGGCCGCCCTCCCGGTCCTGGTGGCCGCCTTCGTGGCCGGTGCCAGCTGCCCGCAGGTGGGACCGCTGGCCCGGGTCCGCTGGATGGCCCTGACCGCCCGCGGCGGACGCAACGCCGACCCCGCAGACCTGGACACCGCGCTGTCCTACGAAAGCACCGCCGACGAACTGACCTTTGTCCTGGGTCCGGCGCTGGTGGGAATCCTCGCCAGCCTGGTCGCACCGTGGCTGCCGCTCGCCCTCGCCGCGGCCCTGACCATCACGCTGGTACCGGCCTTCGCCGTTCACCCCACGCATCAAGCGGTGGTCCGGGCGCCTGCACGGACGGCGGCCGGTGCCGCCCGTGAGAAGCAGCGCCGGGCATCCCTGCCGGCCGGACAGCGTGCGGGAGCCTTCGCCGCCGTCGCCCTTCCCGTGCTGGCCATGGTCTGCATGGGCACGTTCTTCGGCTCCACCCAGACCTCGCTGAGTTCCTTCTCCGCCAGCTTCGCCACCTCCGAGCTGGCCGGCCTGCTCTACGCCGTGATGGGTCTGAGTTCGGCCGGGGCGGCCCTGTCGGTGGCCTACTGGCCCCAGCGGTTCACGGCCGGCGCCCGGTGGCTGGCCTGCTCCGCGCTGATGGCAGGACTGGCCTTGCTGCTGTTGCTGCCCTCGACGGCGCTCCCCATGATCCTCGTGCTCCTGGTCCTGGGCCTCCCGGTGGGACCATTGATGGTCACGGTCTTTGCGATCGGCGGACTCGTCGCCCCGGCGGGAAAACTTGGCACGGTCATGACCGCGCTGGCCAGCGGCATCGTGGCCGGCACCGCGATCGGCTCGTCCATCGCGGGACAGCTGGCGCAGCACCAGGGCTACGCCACGGCGTTCCTGGTGCCGGTGTGCGCCGCCACGGCACTGTTCCTGCTGGGAGTGGCGGCCGCCGTCGTGCGCCAGCGGCGGAACAGGACGGCGGCCGCCGGCTGACCCCTGACGAACCCGCGGATGCCCTATCATTTGTGGTTGCTTTGCCCGCCTGAGAAGGACCCAAAGTGATAGGGCAACGGGGGCCCATCGGATCCTCGACGCGGACGGAGTTGCCGGGGCGCTACTGCGCCGCGGCGCCGAACTTGGGGGTGTGGACGGTGCCGAGGGTGATGTGGACGGCCTGCTGGTCGGTGTAGAAGTCGATCGAGCGGTAACCGCCCTCGTGGCC
>DATITT010000444.1:0-6151 GCA_035467435.1 Arthrobacter sp.
ATGGCCCTCATCCCGAAACCCCACGGAGAACCCATGACATTGCTGACCGAACGCCCCGAAACCTCCTCATCCACCACCGAAACCGCCCTTAAGGCCGCTACCGCTAGCACTGTCGCTGACACCGCAGTGCGCGGCGGCAGCTACGTGACCCTCCCCGCCGGCAGCGTCCCCGCCGGCGTCGAGGGCAGCTATGTCACCGTCGCTGGGGCCCGAAACCTGGCCCCCGTCACCCGTGGCAGCTATGTCACAGTGGACGGCACACCCGTTGTTGCCGCCAGCGTCATCGAGGGCAGCTACGTAACGCTTCCAACGGCGGCCTAGCGTCCAGCTCCCTGCGGGGATAGCACCACCGCCGGACATACAAGGAGGCCGACGGCGACACTGGGTGTCGTCGTCGGCCTCCTTTTTCGTGCCGGCCGGGCAGCTACCCCGCCACCGCCGCCTTCGCCGCCCGCGAGGCCTCCATCCACTCGCTCAGCCACGGGGCCCGGACGCTGGAGGTGATGCGACAGTCGGCCACGAAGGTTCCCTTCGCGCCGGCATCGATCCAGTCCTGCAACGCGGAAAGGTCGGACAAGGAGCGGATGATCGCGGACTCGGCACCCAAAGCGCGGGCGACGCCGCTGAAGTCCACCTCGGGGATCAGCATGGGCTTTTCGGTCAGGCCCTGGGAGCCGTACTGGTGGATTTCGGCGCCGTAGGCGGCGTCGTTGTAGATCACGACGACGGCGCTGGTTGCCGCGCCGATGAGCGATTCGAGGTCGGACAGGCCCATCAGGAAAC
This sequence comes from Arthrobacter sp., assembly GCA_035467435.1. GTDB lineage: Bacteria > Actinomycetota > Actinomycetes > Actinomycetales > Micrococcaceae > Arthrobacter. Next base: position 784 of record DATITT010000444.1, read on the forward strand.
CGCCGTCGCCGGAGGCCAGCACCAGGGTGCGGCCGTCCTCCACGGCGCGGGCTGCCCCGACGGCGCTGGCGAGGCCCAGCCCGATGGTCTGGTAGGCGGTCCCCACCATCACCAGGTCCTGCGGCCGGGGGATGTTCCAGTACATCGGCGCCCAGCCGAGGAAGTGCCCGCCGTCCTGGACCACCGTGCGCCGCTCCGGCAGCACGGCGTCCAACGCGGTGGCCAGGGAACGCGGGTCCAGCCGGCCGTCCGCGGTCTCCTCGGAGCCCGGGTGGTGGGCCGGTCCTTCGGCCAGCCGTTTGCGGGCTTCCGCGCGCCACGCTCCGCCGCGGCCGGCGTCCGGCGAGGCCGCGCCCTCCAGCATCCGCAGGAGGTGTCCGGCCGCAGACTTCGCGTCCGCGCTGACGAACGTATCCACCCGCGGGTGCGTCGGCTGCAGGGCGGTGTCGATCTGGATGACGGTGCTGTCCGGGCCGAGCAGGTGCCCGAACCGCATGGTGAAGGCGCTCAGGCTTGCCCCGGCCACGAGGACCACATCGGCCTCACCCATGAGCCCGGCTGCGGTGTCCGTGCCGAAGCCGCCCGCCACGCCGAGGTATCCCTCGCCTTCGAGGAGGTTGAGCGCCAGGGCGGTTCCGGCGGTCACGGCGCCGAGGCGGTCGGCGAGCTCCCGCAGCTCCGGGCCGGCTCCGGCGAGGTGCGCGCCGCGGCCGGCGAGGATCAGCGGCCGCTTCGCCCCGGCGAGCAGGCGGGCTACCTGCCCAAGGCCGCCGTCGACGTCGTCCGTCACCATTCGTGCCGAGGGTGCCGGAAGTTCCTCGTCCGCAGCCTCGAGGGCCGCGAGGTCGTAGGGGATGGCAATCACGACGGCGGTGCGCTTGGTGAGTGCGTACTCCACCGCCTGCCGGGTGATGGAACCCGCGGCGTCGCGGGTGACGGTGAAGGTTGCCGCGCCGAGGCCTGCGGCGATGGCCGTCTGGTCCACGTCCCAGGGCCGGGCGCCGGTGGTGGGGGCGTCCCCGGTGACCAGCACGACGGGGATCTGCGCCTGGACCGCCTCGGCGAGGGCGGTGAGTGCATTGGTGTAGCCGGGGCCGTAGGTGGTGGTGCCCGCGGCGAGACGTCCCGACGTCCGGTAGTAGGCGTCGGCCGCGGCGATGGCGGCGCCTTCATGGCGGACGGCGGAGAAGCGGAGGCCCAGCTTTTCCGCGGCGTCCAGGAAGTAGACGTTTCCGTTGCCCATGACGCCGAAGACATCGCTGAGATAGCTGCTGAGAATCTGCGCCACGCGGCCGGACACGGTGAGAGTAGTCATGCAGGAATCTTGTGCGCTGGTCCCCAGAAAGGCAAGAGAGTCGATTTTGACTGGGATATTTGGCAGGAGTGGGCGGACACAACTGAAAATATGCCCACTTGTGGCCTGCGTCACCTGGAGTTAGCCGGCTGTGCGGGGCTCCTGCTCGGAGAGCCGGCTCAGCAGGCCGTCGTAGCGGGGCGGCATGAGTTCCAGCACGGAGATGGCCGTGCTGGTCCGTTGAATCCCCTCGATTTCCAGGATCTGGTTGGTGATGCGATAGAGATCCGCCGTGCCGCGTGCCACCACCTTGGCCATGAGGTCCGCGTCGCCGGTGGTGGCGTGCACCTCGATGACCTCCGGGATCGCGGCGAGCCCGTCCTCCACCGCACCTGTCCGGGTCTGGCTGATGGACAGGGAGAGGAAGGCCATCAGGTCATAGCCGAGTGCGGCGGGATCCAGCCGCCGGCTGAAGGAGCGGAGGGCGCCGCTGCGCTCGAGCCGTGCCAGCCGGGCGTGGACCGTGTTCCGTGCGACGCCGAGTGTCCGGGAGAGTGCCAGGGCGCTGGCCTCCGGATCCTTGTCCAGGGCCAGGATGATCCTGCCGTCGAGTGAATCCAGGGTGCGGGGGTGCAGGATGGTCATATTTTCACCAGAGACAGTAGAAGTTGAGCAGAAGTCCCAATGGGTTGAGCGTACCTTGCATTGTGGGCGGAGTCACAACCATGATCAGTCCTCATGACCCGTGATCAGCTCCTCACCGCACCGGACACCGCACTCCCCGCCCTTCGTGGCGCTGTGTCCGGCCTCCCGCCGTATGTCCCGGGCCGGCGCAGCGCCGGCATCGACATTGCTGCCCTTGCCAGCAACGAAAGCCACTACGAGCCGCTGCCCGCTGCCGCCGCCGCGGTGGCCGCAGCGGCCGGTACCATGAACCGCTACCCCGACAGTGCCGCCGTCGAACTCCGTGAACGGATCGCCAGCCACTTCGGCGTCACCGCCGGAGAGGTCGCGGTGGGACCCGGCAGCGTGGGCGTCCTCCAGCAGATCATCACCGGGCTGTGCGATGCCGGGGATGAAGTGATCTTCGCGTGGCGCTCCTTCGAGGCGTACCCCATCTTGGTGGAGCTGGCCGGCGCCCGGCCGGTCCGCGTTCCGCTGGACACCTTTGAAGGCCACGACCTCGATGCCATGGCCGCAGCCGTCACCGCCCGCACGAAGGTGATCCTGCTCTGCACCCCCAACAACCCGACCGGCGTGCCGATCAGCCACGAGCGCATCGAGGCCTTCCTGCGCTCTGTCCGTTCCGACATCCTCGTGGTGATCGACGAGGCCTACGTGGAGTACGCCGAAGCGGGCAGCGGCCCCGATTCCCTGGCGCTCTACCGCCAGTACCCCAACGTCTGTATCCTGCGCACCTTCTCAAAGGCCTACGGCCTCGCCGGCCTGCGCGTGGGCTACGCCGTGGCGGCGCCGGCCATCGCTGAGGGGCTGCGCCGGACCGCCCTTCCCTTCGCCGTGAGCGCGCTGGCCCAGAAGGCCGCCGTCGCGTCGCTGGACGCCGGAGCGGAGATGGAAACCCGGGTGGCCGCGGTCAAGCAGGAGCGCGCCCGGATGGCCGCGCAGCTCGAAGCCCAGGGCTGGAAGCTGCAGCCGAGCCAGGGCAACTTCCTGTGGATTCGTGCGGATGAGAGCCTCCTGGCAAGGCTCGTGGATGCGTTTGACCGCGCGGGCATCATGGTCCGGGCCTACCAAGGTGACGGGGTGCGGATCACCGTTGCCGGCCCCGCCGCCAACAACCGCGTGCTCCGGGTTATGGAAGCCCACGCAGCCTAGGAACTTTCTGACCCTTATCAATCCGTTCCACAACCAGAGGACTCCCCATGGAACAACAGACAAAGACGTCTGGCCGCCCGCTCGGCACCACACTCAAACCCCGCCAGCTCACGATGATGGGCCTGGGAAGCGCCATCGGTGCGGGCCTCTTCATCGGCTCCGGGGCCGGCATCCAGGCCGCCGGCCCGGCCGTGCTGATCTCCTACCTCGTGGCCGGCACCCTCATCATCCTGGTGATGTGGGCCCTCGGCGAGATGGCCGCCGCCAACCCGGACAGCGGAGCCTTCTCCGTCTATACCGCCAAGGCCTACGGGCCGGTGGCCGGTGCCACGGTGGGCTGGCTCTGGTGGCTGCAGCTCGTGGTGGTCATCGCCGCCGAAGCGCTCGGCGCGGCAGGCCTGCTGGCCACCATCTTCCCGGCCCTGCCGGTGTGGCTGATGGCCTTCGTGTTCATCGTGCTGCTCACCGCCGTGAACCTCACCAGTGTGAAGAACTTCGGCGAGTTCGAGTTCTGGTTCGCCCTGCTCAAGGTGGCAGCAATCGTCGGGTTCCTCCTGGTGGGCGCAGCCCTGCTCTTCGGCTGGCTGCCGGGAGTGCAGTCGCCGGGCCTGTCCAACTTCGCCGGTGCCGGATTCGCACCCAGCGGTTTCGCCGGGATTGCCACGGCACTGTTCGTGGTGGCCTTCGCGTTCGGCGGCACCGAGATTGTCTCCGTGGCGGCAGCTGAGACCGCCGAGCCGGCCCGCAGCGTGAAGAAAGCGGTCCGCACGGTGCTGTGGCGCATCCTGGTTTTCTACATCGGTTCCATCTTCATTATTGCGGCCGTGGTTCCCGTGGGTTCGGCGGGGCTGAAGAGCCCGTTCGCGGCGGTACTGGACGCCGCCGGCATGCCCGGCGCAGCCACCGCCATCACCCTGGTGGCCGTGGTGGCACTGCTCTCCGCGCTCAACGCCAACCTCTACGGCGCCTCCCGGATGGCGTTCTCCCTCGCCGAGCGGGGCGACGCGCCGCGCCTGCTCGCCTCGGTGTCCAAGGCACGGGTCCCGGTTATCGCAGTCCTGGCCAGCGTCGCCTTCGGCGTTGTCACGGTCGGGCTGGAGCTGGCTTTCCCCGATCAGGTCCTTCCCGTCCTGCTCAACATTGTGGGCTCGACCTGCCTGCTGGTGTGGACGTCCGCGCTCCTGGCCCAGCTCGCGCTGCGGCTCCGCGCCGACCGCGAGGGGACGGAGCTTCCCCTGCGGATGCCCGGCTTCCCGTGGCTGACGGGCTTTGGCCTGCTCATCCTCGCGGCGATCTTCACGGTGGGCTTCATCGGCGAGGACTCACGCCCCCAGCTGCTGAGCACTTTCTCGCTTGTGGCGCTGCTGGCGGTGGCGAACTGGCGGCACCAGCGGAACGGGAAGGTTCCGCCGGTTGTGGAATCTGCGGATAGTGCCAAGCAGCCGGTGCTCGTCGACTGAATCAGGCGCCTGAACCGACTCGCGGCTTCGGGGCACTGAAGGGCGCGTCCGGTCTTGCCGGGCGCGCCCTTGCAGTCTCTGCCCAGCTGGTCACAATGGCGACCAGGTCGGCCGCTGCACGAGTGAGTCAGACCTGGGCGCCAGCCCATGCTCCACCGGACCCGCGACGCGCCCTTCATTTGAAGGAACCCACGCCAAAAGTTGATTGACCAGCAAAAGATGCCGAAGGCTGAGTTCGAGGGCTGCGTGATCGTCGAAGAAGAGCGCATTTACCCGGCCACGGGCAAAGTCGAATACGGCACGCCCAAGTGGGCGTGCCAGAACGCGGAGTGCCGGCACCGCTGGTGGTGGAGACTCTTCTTCTTGCTAAGAACCTCCGCCAGTCGTAATGACTGACGGAGGTTCTTAGCTATCACTCACAGGCGACGCCGTCGCCATCGCGGTCCAGTTTCCGGCTATAGCCGGGCTGGCCGACACGGATCGGCGCTGCCCCGGCAGCCCGAACCGCTGCGCAGTTCGCGTAGTAGGCCGCGGCCGGTGCCGGTGGAACGTAGGGCGCCGGCGGTACATAGGGCGCGGGAGCCGGCGCGGGGGCGACGGGTGCCGGTGCCGGTGCAACAATCGGTGCGGGTGCCACAGGCGCAGGGACAACGACCTCTGCCTCGGCTGCGGGCGCAGCCTCCTCTTCGGCCGCCACGAGGACTTCAACTTCAGTTTCATTGGTCGGCACCAACTGGTCGGGGCAATCTTTCAGGACGACTGCCATCGCGTCGTATTC
>DATITT010000445.1:0-3807 GCA_035467435.1 Arthrobacter sp.
TTCTGACCCGCAGAGGGGAAATGCCGGTCCTGAGGCTGGGATCCGGTATTCCGTCAACTTACCTTGACCCCCGAGTGGGTTGTCACCTAATGTTGACGAAGGAGGTGCCCGGTGAGAACACTGATCGGTTCTATGGACAGCAAGGGCCCGGCGGAGGCGCTGTACGAGGTGGCCGAGCTGCGCAAGGAAGTGGCCCGCACCGAGACGGAAACGGTACTGCGCGCGCGCCGGGCGGGTCTGTCGTGGGAAGCCATCGCAACCTGTCTCGGCGTCAGCAAGCAGGCCGTGCACAGGAAGTACGGGAAGCGCTGAACCGGGCTGCGGGCGGCAACGGCACAAAGACAAGCGGCCCCCACCGTGAGGTGGGGGCCGTCGTCGTGCCATCCCCTGGGGGACAGCCTGTAGTTAGACGCCGTAGTACAGCTCGAACTCGTACGGGTTCGGGCGCAGCGAGAGCGGACGGATCTCGTTCTCGTACTTGTACTCGATCCAGGTGTCGATCAGGTCCTGGGTGAAGACGCCGCCGGCCTGGAGGAACTCGTTGTCCTCGGCCAGGGCATCCAGGGCTTCTTCGAGCGTGCCGGGAGCCTTGGGGATGTCCTTGGCTTCCTCGGCGGGGAGCTCGTAGAGGTCCTTGTCGATCGGGGCCGGCGGCTCGATGCGGTTGCGGATGCCGTCAATGCCGGCCATCAGCTGGGCAGCGAAGGCCAGGTACGGGTTGGAGGAGGGGTCCGGAGCGCGGAACTCGATGCGCTTGGCCTTCGGGTTGGAACCCGTGATCGGGATGCGGATACCGGCGGAGCGGTTGCCCTGCGAGTAAACCATGTTGACCGGAGCTCCAAAGCCCTTGACCAGGCGCCGGTAGGAGTTCACCGTCGGGTTGGTGAAGGCCAGCACGGCGGAGGAGTGCTTCAGCAGCCCGCCGATGTACCAGCGGGCCATGTCGGACAGGCCCGCGTAGCCCTTCTCGTCGTAGAACAGCGGCTCGCCGCCGGTCCAGAGCGACTGGTGGCAGTGCATGCCCGAGCCGTTGTCACCGAAGACCGGCTTCGGCATGAAGGTGACCGACTTGCCCCAGGCATCGGCGGTGTTCTTGATGACGTACTTGAACTTCTGCAGGTCATCAGCCGCGTGGGTCAGCGTGGTGAACTTGTAGTTGATCTCAGCCTGGCCGGCGGAGCCGACTTCGTGGTGGCTGCGCTCGACCTCAAGGCCGGCCTCGTCCAAAGCGATGCACATGGCGTCGCGGAGGTCGGCCTGCTTGTCGGTGGGGGAGACCGGGAAGTAGCCGCCCTTGACCGGGGTCTTGTAGCCGAGGTTTCCGCCCACTTCTTCGCGGCCGGTGTTCCAGTGTGCTTCCTCGGAATCGATCTTGTAGAAGCTGCCCTGCGGGGAGGACTCGTACTGGACATTGTCGAAGACGAAGAACTCGGCCTCAGGTGCAAAGAACGCGGTATCGGCGATGCCGGTGGAAGCCAGGTAGGCTTCGGCCTTCTCGGCTACGCCGCGGGGGTCGCGGTGGTACGGGTCACCGGTGCGCGGGTTCACAATCGAGAAGTTCAGCGCAAGGGTCTTCTCCATGCGGAACGTGTCGAGGAACGCCGTCGTGACGTCCGGGATGAGCTGCATGTCCGACTCGGCGATGCCCTGGAAACCGCGGATCGAAGATCCGTCGAAGAGCTGGCCGTTGACGAAGAAGTCCGCGTCAACGCTCTTGGCGGGCACGTTGAAGTGCTGCTGAATGCCAGGGAGATCGGTGAAGCGAATATCGACGAACTTAACGTCTTCGTCTTTGATGAACTTGAGGACTTCGTCCGCAGTCTTGAACATCTATGCTCCTTATGCATGGGAAATATCTGGCCGTCAGGCCGTGTGGTCCAGCGCAGTCCGACAGCGGGAAAAACACAAAAAGTCTCCCCGCTCCTATGCCGCTAGCAACTGTTACCACCCTAAGGACATGGGGTTTCCCCGCGGTGTCCGCCTTGTTTCCGGCAGGTTACAGAATGCCCTGACACGTAAACGGTAGTCGCTGTCCACAACGTGGCCTATCCGTGACCAGAGTGTGGCCCCTGAATGTCCACACTGTGAACAGCGCGGAGAGGCATCCATTGCCGATAGTCTTGGAGAGTGGTTGATCGTAAAGACATAGGTTCATGGCTCAGCGGGCCGGACACATCCGGCATCTCGAAATACCCGGGGGAGCGGCTGGGCCTGCCCGAGTCCGGGCCGGGTTCCATTGCCCGCGCCGGCCGGCGCATCGTCGCCATCTGCGTTGACTGGGCCATCGCACTGCTGATCAGCAACTACGCCTTCGCCGGCGACCCCTGGGCGACCCTGGCCGTCTTCGCCGTCGAGCAGGCGCTGCTGGTGGGCACCCTCGGCTACAGCATCGGCCACCGTATCGTGGGGATCCACGTCGTCCGGCTCGGCGGCGGCCCCGCGGGCCCCTTGCCGGCCCTGGTCCGCAGCCTCCTGCTGTGCCTCGTGATCCCCGCCGTCATCTTCGATCCGGACCACCGGGGACTCCACGACAAGGCCATGAACACCGTCCTCGTCCGGCTGTAACCCCGGCCTGACGCCGCCGCGGCCCGCCCGGCCGCCGGTACGCGCCGGAACCACGTCCATTTGCCACGAATGGCTGCCGGACCACGTCCGTTTGCCACGAATGGCCGCTAAACTTCCCGGATTAGCGGCCATCTGCGTCAAATGGACGTGGGTGCTGGGCTCTCAGCCGGCAGTCCCGCCGGGCGGAAGCCGCGAGGACGTGGGCGTGGCTAGACGCCTGCGGTCTCGCCTGCCGTCTCGTGCGCCGGCTGGGCAGCATCCTGTCCGGCCCTGGCCGTCAGGTAACCGTGTCGGCCCGCCCAGCGCTCAAACCAGACCGTGGCGAACGGGAAGACCGCCGAAAGCCCCGCGAACAGGGCCACCCGGAACGGCCAGCGCTGCATGCCCCACAAGCTCAGTGCTGCGACCCCGTAGCCGATGAACAACGCGCCGTGGATCGGGCCCGCGATCTCCACCCCGAGTTCCGTGGTCCGGGTGACCCATTTGAAGAACATGCCCACCAGGAGGGCGGCCCAGCTGAAGCCCTCGGCGATGGCCAGGACCCGGAAGATGCGGATCACGGCAGAAGTGGATGGACGTTTCATGGCGGAATCTCCGGGTTCTGTCCCGAGGGGACGATATGAGCTGGGCAAAGGAAACGCCCCGGCTGCCGGCCTGAGAGGCGGTTACCGGGGCGTTCCTGCGGGCTGGCGTGTGGCCTAGCGTCCGCGGGCCGCCTTGCGGTCCGGGCGGGCCTTGTACGGATCAATGCCCTTGGGGATGGGCAGGCGGCTTCCGAGCGAGGAGATGCGCTTGGAAACCGTGTTGACCTCAAGCTTGGTCAGTTCGTTCTTCATCTTGGTCATCTTCTTGGAGACCTGGCTGATGGGAACCTGTCCCTCGCCACGGCCGCTTTCAATCACGTGGATGGTGACGTTGGGCAGGATGCGCGCGAGCCGCTTGCGTTCGGCATCGAGCAGCGGCTTGACCCGGTGGCTGGGGCCCTCGCTGACGAGGACGACGCCGGGACGGCCGATGGCACGGAAAACGGCGTCCTGGGTGCGGGGGTTCACCGCGACGGGCTGCTCCTCGACGATCCAGCCGCGCTTAAGCGTGCCCAGCGCGGCGCCCGAGGCTCCGGGCTGGTTCTCGATCCGGGCGAAGGCGGCGCGTTCGGCGCGGCGGGACAGGATCAGCGTGGCTGCGAGAAGACCCAGCGGGAGGCCGATGAGCAGGCCCGTGATCCAGTTATCCAGCAGGAAT